>JAIESZ010000197.1 GCA_019745615.1 Burkholderiaceae bacterium | reverse complement strand
CGCCAACTGGCCGAGCCCGCTTGGCCGCAAGACATCTGGCAGCGCGAACGCCAGCGCTGGGGCGCAGCCCTGCGCGAGGCCCGCACCCGCCCCGGCACAGTGGCCCACGAAACGTTTGAACAAGCCGTTTATGGCAGCCACCCCTACGGCTACCGCGTGACAGATGACACACTGGCGCGTATCGACGTGGCCGATATGGCGCAATTCCATAGCCGCTACCTGCAAGCCTGCCGCGCCCGCGTGCATATCGTCGGAGCCCTGACCAAGCCGCAAGCAGAAACGCTGGTGCAGACCTTACTGGCTCGCCTGCCCGCCCCGGCACAGTGCGATCCCCTGCCTGCCGTAGCGGAAGTTACGCCACTGACCACACCCACGCAGCAAAACATTGCCTTTACCTCGGCTCAAGCCCATGTGTTGATCGGTCAACCCGGCTTTCCCCGGAGCGACCCCGACTTTTTGGCACTGCTGGTAGGCAACCACATTTTGGGCGGCGGCGGCTTTGTCTCGCGGCTGATGGAAGAAGTGCGCGAAAAGCGCGGCCTCAGCTACAGCGTCTATAGCCAATTTGCCCCCAGCCTGCACGCCGGGGCCTTCACCATCGCCCTGCAAACCCGCCCAGACCAAACCGACCAAGCCCTACAAGTAGCACGCCAAGTGCTGACCCGCTTTGTGACCCAAGGCCCCACGCCCGCCGAATTACGCGCCGCCAAAGACAACCTGATTGGTGGCTTTGCCCTGCGCATCGACAGCAACCAAAAACTGCTGGGCAATGTAGTCAACATTGCCACCCACGGTTTGCCACTGGACTACCTAGAGCACTGGCGCGAGCGCGTGCAAGCCATCACCATCACTGACATTAAGGCCGCTATGCAACGTAAATTACAACCAGAGCGCATGGCTACGGTCATCGTGGGAGGCCAGCAGCCATGAGCCGCCGCCGCCTCACCCCCGCACAGGCCGAAGCCGCCCTGCGCGCCCCCGCCCCAGCACCTGCCGCGCCCACCAGCAAGGCCGTACCTGCACCCCGCAGCAAACCTGCCCCTGCTGGAGCCGGTGAAGTGCGCATCATTGGCGGCCAATGGCGACGCACCCGGCTGCCCGTAGCCACCAAGCCCGGCTTGCGCCCCACCCCCGACCGCGTGCGCGAAACCCTGTTCAACTGGCTGGGCCAAGACTTGAGCGGCTGGCGCTGTTTGGATGCCTTTGCAGGCACCGGCGCGCTGGGGCTAGAAGCCGCCTCACGCGGAGCCTCCAGCGTACAACTGATTGAGCAAGACGCCGCCTTGGTGGCCCAGCTCCAAACCCTGTGCCAGCGCCTACAAGCCAGCACGGTGCAGATGCGCCGGGGCGATGGCGTGGCCCAACTGCGGCAATGCCCACCCGCCAGCCTCGATCTGGTGCTGATCGACCCCCCCTTTGACAGCGACCTGTTCCAGCCCGCCCTGCAAGCCGCCGTACCTGCCTTGGCACCCCAAGGTTTTATTTACTTAGAGGCCCCCACCGCTTGGAGCGATGCCGCCCTAGAGCCGCTGGGCTTGGCGCTGCACCGGCACCTGCGCGCCGGGGCCGTCCATGCCCATTTGCTGGTGCTGCGCCAGCCGTAAGCACCCATTTTTGAGAGGAGACACTACCCCTATGGCAAACGACATTCTGGCTATTTACCCCGGCACTTTTGACCCCATCACCTTGGGCCACGAAGATATGCTGCACCGCGCCGCCCGCCTGTTTGGCCGCATCACAGTGGCGGTGGCTATCGCCCACCACAAAAAAACCATGTTCACGCTGGATGAGCGCTTGCACATGGTGCGCGAGGCTGTCAAAAACTACCCCCACATCCAAGTCGAACCCTTTGAAGGGCTGGTCACAGAGTTTGCCGCCGCCCGTGGCGCGCAAGTCATGGTGCGTGGGCTGCGCTCAGGCACTGATTTTGATTATGAATTTCAACTCGCGGGCATGAACAGCGCCCTGCGCCCTGAAATAGAAAGCGTGTTTTTAACCCCCAGCACCCCCTACCAGCACATCAGCAGCACTTTGGTGCGCGAAATTGCCATGCTGCACGGCGCTGTGGCGCAGTTTGTCTCGCCCGCTGTGCATGAGCAGTTGCTGCGCAAGCTCAACCCAGCCGCTGCCGTATAAACTCAAGAATCGGGTGACCAGCGCTGGTTCTCATGCACACGCATGAAGGCATCAACCACCTCCGGCACAAACTTGCTGCCGCGCCCTTTTTGGATTTCGTCAATTGCGGCCTGAATGCCCAGTGATTTTCGGTAGGGCCGGGCCGTGGCCATAGATTCGACCACATCGGCCACGGCAATAATCATGGCTTCTTGCATGATCTCATCGCTCTTGAGGCCATGCGGGTAGCCAGAGCCGTCAAGCCGCTCATGGTGCTGCATCACGATCTTGGCAATCGGCCACGGAAAGTGGATACCTTTTAAGATCTCAAAACTGGCTGAGGCATGGAGCTTGATGAGTTCAAATTCTGCCGGGTCTAAGCGCCCCGGTTTGGTCAAAATTTCTGCCGGAATCCTGATCTTGCCAATGTCATGCACCGAGGCTGCAATGTGCAGCCCCTCTAAGGCAAACTCCGACAGTCCCAACTCTTGACCAATCAACACCGACAGGTCAGCCACCCGCCGCTGGTGCCCTGAGGTGTAAGAATCGCGCACCTCAATGGTGGCCGCAATGGCTGCCACCGACTCAACCAAGCTAGAGTGCATTTGCTCATGGTGCGCAGAACGCTGCTTGAGCAGCATTTCGCGCTCTGCACTGAGTTTGCGCTCCTCTTCAATCAAGGCCTTAGACTGGCGCTCCACCTCCTCTTGCAACTGGCTATTGAGCTGGGTCAGCTTGATTTGCGTCGCTTGCAACAGCCGGTTTTTTTCTAGCGCATTTTGGTAAGTAGAGAGCAGCAGATTAAGCATCTGCCGAGGGCCAGCATGGACTTGAAAAAAACGTCCATCCGAGGTGGCATTGAGCGTCAGTTTTTCTTCGCTAAAGGTTTGGCTGGGCCTGCAAAGCGCCTCTTGCACCCGTGCCAACAGCACCGCATTGTCAAAAGGTTTGGTAACGTAATTGTCGGCCCCCGCATTGAGGCCCTGAATGATGTCTTTGACCCCGGTCATGGCAGTGAGCAAAATCACCGGCAACGAACACAGGTTGGCATCTTTGCGTATGCCGCGGCACAGCTCAAAGCCGTTCATCACTGGCATGGTCACATCACTGACCAACAGATCAGGACGCTCGATCTGGGCCATCTGCAAAGCCTGCGCACCATCACGGGCCACGCTTACCCGATAGCCAGCATCAACCAGCAGACAGCGCAGCATCTCGGCCTGTATCTTGCTGTCTTCTGCGATCAGAACATGGTAGGTCATAGATGCTTTCGACAGATTTTGCAGGAATCAATACCCAAAAGTCTTTACAGGTTATCCTTGTTTTTGCGCACAGGCAAGGTTGCTCGCAGCGTGATAAAACGTGCAATGACAAAAAAGAGTGCCATTGCTGCTTTATTTTATTGAGTCTTGCACTCTGATGGCATCTGCCGAAGATGCCTTCTTAAAAACGCTCAATGCCCAAGTCTTGAGTGCAGGGGTTTGCTATGCCCCGGTGCCACAGCCACAAACCACACACTCCGGGTTATGCGGCACCTTGAGGCTGCGCCAGTGCATAGAGCGGGCATCGAGCATGAGCAACCGCCCCGCCAACGAGGTGCCAGTGGCACACAGCAGCTTGAGGGCCTCGGCGGCCTGCATGGCCCCGATAATCCCTACCAAGGGTGCCAGCACCCCCATCGTGGCACAACGCAGGTCTTCAAATTGGGCATCGGGGGCAAACAGGCAGGCATAGCAGGGCGATGCCGCTTGGCGCGGATCCACTACGGTCATCTGCCCCTCCCACCGGCTGGCGGCCCCTGCCACCAAGGGCACACGCTGGCGCACACAAGCGGCATTGATGGCGTGGCGGGTGGCGTAGTTGTCACTGCAATCGAGCACTACGCTGGCTTGGCCTACCAGCTGGGCCAGCAGGGCTGCATCAGCACGGGCCTGCACCGCAGTAACCTGCACCTGCGGATTGACCTCGTGCAGCGCCTGCGCCATCGACTCTACCTTGGGCTGGCCTACCCGCGCCGTGGTATGGGCAATCTGGCGCTGTAAGTTGGTCAACTCTACGGTATCGTCATCGACGAGGGTGATGTGACCCACCCCCGCTGAGGCCAAATACAGTGCTGCCGGTGAGCCTAGCCCCCCGGCACCGATCACCAGTGCATGGGCGGCCAAAAGCTGCTGCTGGCCCTCTATGCCCAAGCCATCAAGCAGAATGTGGCGCGAGTAGCGCAACAACTGCTCATCGGTCATGGCGTTTCTTTTTTCTCGTCCTTGCGCTCGCTTTGCGTTTTGCTCACCAGCACCGGCTGGCCGCGCAGTTGCTTAATCGCTTGCAGCAGTTGGAAGTCTTTCTCAGAGCCAAATTCAGGCAGCTTGCGCTCGGCCAGTGGCTTTTTGGCTTCTTCTTCGAGGCGCTTGCGCGCTTCCTCGCGGGCCTGTTCGCGGACTTCGTCTTTTTTCTCAGCAGTTTGGCCGTTGCCTAGGTGTTTTTCGAGGTCAGCCTCGCGGGTACGCAGCGCTGCAAACAAGTCGCCCTCGGCGGTTTCGTCGAGCATGACATCGGGCACGATGCCCTTGGCTTGGATGGCTTTGCCGCTGGGCGTGTAGTAGCGCGCCGTGGTCAGCTTGATGCCGGTGTCCGGCCCCAAGGGGCGCACGGTTTGCACCGAGCCTTTGCCAAAGGTTTGGCTGCCCATGACGGTGGCGCGTTTGTAGTCTTGCAGGGCACCGGCCACGATCTCGCTGGCTGAGGCCGAGCCTTCATTGACCAGCACTACCAGCGGCACGGTCTTCAGGGCCACCGGCAGGCGCTTGAGCGGATCACCACTGCCCCGGCGCGCATAAAACTCAGGCGATGCCTTGTAAATGGCTTTGCTCTCGGCCAGTTGGCCGTTGGTAGAGACCACCGTGACATCCGAAGGCAAGAAAGCTGCCGACACCGCCACCGCTGCATCGAGCAGGCCACCGGGGTCATTGCGCAAGTCGAGCACCAAGCCCTTGAGGTGCGGGTCTTGCTTATACAACTCTTCGATTTTGCGCACAAAATCATCCACGGTGCGCTCTTGGAACTGGCTCAGGCGAATCCAGCCATAGCCGGGTTCGATCATTTTGGCTTTGACCGATTGGGTCTTGATTTCTTCGCGGGTGATAGTGACCGGGAAAGTGCGGGCCTCGTCTTTGCGCAAAATCATCAGCGTGACTTTGGTGCGTGGCTCGCCGCGCATTTTTTTCACGGCATCGCTCAGGGACAGGCCCTTGACAGCAGTGTCGTCAATTTTGGTAATCAGGTCGTTGGTTTTGAGGCCAGCGCGAAAAGCGGGCGAGCCTTCAATGGGCGAGACCACCTT
>JAIESZ010000287.1 GCA_019745615.1 Burkholderiaceae bacterium | reverse complement strand
CGCGTCAGGTAGCCTTGGTGCAGTAGGCTCTCGACAATTTGTGCGCCCATGCCGTGGTACATGGCCTGCAAGGCCGATACCGGCTTGCCATCGGCCAGTAGCAGCAACGAACGCTCACGCAGGCTCAGGGTGCGCACACCGGGTGAGAGTTCCTGGTGGGCTTTTTCAGTTTTCTGCAACAGCATGAAAATCAACCGTGGGGGTAAAGAGACGATTACATCACCCCTCAATGACATTTTGATGAAGCGCATACTTGCTGCTGGTAAAGCCTTGACGTCCTCCCTTTTTTCTGATTTCTCTATGCCTTTGCTCTTGGCCCCCATGGAGGGCTTGCTTGATTTTGTGCTACGCGATGTACTCACCCGCGTGGGTGGTGTGGATCGTTGCGTGTCTGAATTTATTCGCATCACCGGCACTTTGCTGCCCGACAAGGTGTTCTTGCGCTATGTGCCAGAGTTGCACTACGGCAGCCGCACGCTGGCTGGGGTGCCAGTGCGGGCGCAACTGCTCGGCTCCGACCCGGTGTGCATGGCCGAAAATGCGGCGCGTCTGGCGGCCCTTGGCCCCGAAGGTATCGACTTAAACTTTGGTTGCCCAGCCAAGGTGGTGAATCGCCACGGTGGCGGTGCTGCGCTGCTACAAGACCCGGAGCATATTGCCGTATTGGTGGCTGCCGTGCGCCGCGCTGTGCCCACGCAACTGCCGGTCTCGGCCAAGATGCGCCTAGGCTACCACGATGCCAGCTTGGCGCGTGAGTGCGCCCAAGCCATGGCCGACAATGGCGCTTGCGAGATTGTGGTTCACGCCCGCACCAAGCAAGACGGCTACCGCCCCCCAGCTTATTGGGAGCAGATTCCGGCCATTCAGGCCGCTGTGTCGGTGCCGGTGGTAGCCAACGGTGAAATCTGGACGGTGCAAGATGCCCAGCGTTGCCGGGCGGTGTCTGGATGCCATGCCCTGATGCTGGGGCGTGGCATGGTGGCCGATCCGGGGCTGGCACTGGCCATCCGCGCTGCGGATGCTGCTGCTAGTGGTCAAGTGCCGGAGGCAGCTTTAGTAGCCCCCCCCGTGCAATGGCCTGATCTGTGGCCCCACCTTGCTAGCTTTTGGCAGTTGGTGTGTAACCATTTAGAACCGCGCCAGCGGGCAGGTCGCCTCAAACAGTGGCTCAATTTGTTGCGCCGTCGCTTTCCAGAGGCCGAAGTGGCCTACCAGCAAGTTCGCACCCTGACCGATCAGCGCACTATCACCACTTGGGTGCAAGCACAGCAGCCAAGGTGATGGCGGCTGCTCGCACTATTTTGGGGTTTACCAGCTTACCTCGCGGTCGGGGGTGGCACTGATTTTGTGCAAAGACAAATCGGCCCCATCAAATTCTTCTTCTTGCGATAGGCGCAGGCCCAGTGTGGCCTTGAGTGCGCCATACACCAGCGTACCCCCCAGCAAGGCCCAGCACACGCCCATGGCTGTGCCCATCAGTTGGCCCCAGAAGCTCACGCCACCCAGCCCCCCCAAGGCCGATTGCCCGAAGATGCCAGCGGCAATGCCGCCCCAAGCACCACACAGACCATGCAGGGGCCAGACGCCCAACACATCGTCAATCTTCCACTTGTTTTGCGTGAGGGTAAACATCTGCACAAAAATGCTGCCCGCAATGGCACCAACCACCAGCGCTCCCAGTGGGTGCATCAGGTCAGAGCCTGCACACACCGCCACCAAGCCTGCCAACGGGCCGTTGTGGACAAAGCCCGGATCGTTCTTGCCCAGCACCAACGCTGCCAAGGTGCCGCCCACCATCGCCATCAAAGAATTGACGGCCACCAAGCCAGAGATTTTGTCCAGCGTTTGTGCGCTCATCACGTTAAAGCCGAACCAGCCGACAATCAAAATCCAAGCGCCCAAGGCCAAGAACGGAATATTCGAGGGTGGGTGTGCCGAGATGGCACCATCCTTGCGGTAACGGTTGGCACGCGAGCCCAACAGCAGCACGGCAGGCAAGGCAATCCAGCCGCCCACAGCGTGTACCACCACCGAGCCAGCAAAGTCGTGAAACTCCTCGCCAGTCAGGGCCTTGATTTTCTCTTGCACGCCAAAGTGCTGATTCCAGACAATGCCTTCAAAGAAGGGATAGACCAAGCCGACAATCACGGCGGTGGCGATCAGTTGCGGCCAGAACTTGGCCCGCTCGGCAATGCCGCCGGAGATGATGGCCGGAATGGCGGCGGCAAAGGTCAGTAGAAAGAAAAATCGCGTCAGTTCGAAGCCATTTTTCTGTACCAACACCTCGGCACCGACAAAAAAGTGGGTGCCATAGGCCACACCGTAGCCCACAGCAAAATAGACCACGGTAGAGACCGAAAAATCGACCAAAATCTTGACCAGAGCATTGACTTGGTTCTTTTTGCGCACCGTGCCCAGTTCTAAAAATGCGAACCCGGCGTGCATTGCCAGCACCATGATGGCACCTAGCAAGATGAAAAGGGTGTCTGTGCCCTGTTTGAGTGATTCCATGACTTTCTCGCGGCCTTGCAAGAGGTAAAAAACGACGTTTTTGGTGCAGAGCACCAACTTTGCACCAGAAACAAGCAAAAAATGCGCCAGCCTAGTTTGTCAACCAGATGACAAACTGGGGCGTTAAACGGGGGCTTTTGCTTTCTCGGTGTAGCGGCCTCTCAGCCAGCCTGTTTATGAATTCCCCCCTCTCTCGTAACCCCTTGATGGATGCCATCAAAGGCTTGGCTTGTGCAGCCATTGTCTGGCACCACTTAGCGTTTTATGGGCCGATGTCCGATGTGGTGCATCTCCAAGCCCCAGCCCTGATGGAGTGGTTGTACGACAACGCTCGCATGGCGGTACAAGTCTTTTTGGTGCTGGGCGGCTATTTGGCGGCGGCCAGTTTGGCACCGCAGCGGGTAGCGCGTTTTAATAGCGTGGGGGCGCAACTGCTGCGCCGCTTTGTGCGCTTGCTGGTGCCCTATGCCGTGGCGTTGTTGCTGGCTATCGCGGTGGCTGCTTTGGTGCGGCCTTGGTTTGACCATCCCAGCGTGCCTGAGGCCCCTTCGCTGGCGCAACTGCTGGCCCATGCTTTGCTGTTGCAGGATGTGGTGGGCGAGGAGGCGCTTTCTGCCGGGGTTTGGTATGTGGCTATTGATTTTCAACTGTTTGCCTTGAGCACGGTATTGCTTGCCGGGGTACGGGCTTGGCCGGGGCTACCGCGCCACAGCGTAGCCACCGTGAGTACGGCGCTGGTGCTGGTGTTCACGGCTGCCTCCTTGTGTTTTTTTAACCGAGACCCAGCTTGGGACGCGTGGGGCTTGTATTTTTTTGGTGCCTATGGCTTGGGTATGTTGTCGTATTGGGCCGTACATGCTTCGCGCCCTGGCCTGTGGCTGGTAGGTATCGCGTTGCTGGGCGCACTAGCACTGGGGCTAGAGTTTCGGGCGCGCATCGCTGTGGCCTTGGGCACAGCGTTGGGGCTGGTGCTGCTGATGCGTCGTCCGCTGGCCGCTTCGGGCTGGCCTGGCATGGCCTTGTTACAGCGCTGGGGGCAGATGTCGTACTCTATCTTTTTGGTACATTTTTCGGTCTGTCTGCTGGTCAATGCCGTGGCCAGCTATTTTTGGCCGCAAGACTTGCTGGCCAACAGTGTGGGGCTACTGCTGGCTTTTGTGCTGTCTTTGCGGGTGGGTCGTATCTTGTACCAGCGGGTGGAATGCCGGGTGCCTGCATGGAGTGCGGCTTGGCGTGGGCAGGCCAGCCTGATTGGCATGGGCTTGTTGGTGGTGTGGTTGGAGTTATTGGCCTGAGGCTCCATCGCCCATTCCACAGTGGGCAAAGGGCCGCAACGTAGCCCATTGCCAATCTCGCACTAGTACGCACGGGCGATGGCCGTGCCCGCCCTTTAGCTGCTAACCTTGGCTGTGGGCACGCTGCGGCAGGGGGCATAGATGTCTTGGCTGCTTTGGTACACCGTGCTTTGCACATCCATCAGGCCAAGCACCGAATGAAAATAGGCATCGTGGCTGATGGGCTTGTCCGCCAATTCTTTTTGCAAGCAGCCTGTGCTCATGTGCTGGCGTGCCTGCATGGCGGGCGACAGCCAAGTAATCCATGGTACTTGCTTTTGCACATCGGGGGCAATACGGTAGGGCAGGCCGTGCAGGTAGATGTTGCCCTCGCCCAAGGATTCGCCGTGGTCTGACACATAAACCATCCCGGTGGCGGCCTGCGCCGAGCGGGCCTGCAACCATTCGATGGTGGCGTGCAGAAAAGCGTCGGTGGCCACAATGCTGTTGTCGTAGGCGTTGACTACCTGCTCTTGTCCGCATTCTTGCAGGGCATTGGAGGTGCATTCTGGCCCAAACACTTTTTGCGCCTTGCTGGAGCGTTTGAAGTAGGCCGGGCCGTGGCTGCCCATTTGGTGCAAAACGACCACCACGCCACGGGCGCGTTGCTCTGCGGGCAGGGCGGTAATTTGAGCCTCCAAGTTTTTCAGCATGATAGTGTCGGGGCATTCACCAGTGGGGCACAGTTCAGGGTCTTTTTCTTGGCTGGTGCTGGCTTGGGCAACGCGGTCACAAATCCCTTTGCAGCCCGATTGGTTGTCTACCCAGAGTACGGCCAGCCCGGCATGGTGCAGCACATCCATCAGGCTTTCAAAGTTGGCCTTGCGGCCTTCAAAACCCTCACGGCCTAGGTGTGAGAACATACACGGCAGCGAGGCCGCCGTGCTGGTGCCGCAAGACCACGCATTGCGCGCACTGACTATATCGGTGCGTGCTGACAACAGCGGCGTGGTGTTGCGTGCATAGCCATTGAGGCCAAAATTGACACTGCGGGCGGTTTCACCCACCACCAACATGAGCAGCGGTGGCTGGGTTTGCCCGGCATAACTGGCCCCCAGTTGGGCATCGCGCCCCAGCGGCAGCAGCGTGCTGGTGTCCATACGCAGCGGTTTGGAGGCCAGATGCACCAGCGCATAAACGCTGTTGAGCGGATTGATGAGGTAGCGCAACTGCGTATGGTTGCGCATGGTGGAGGCAAAATCTTGAAACACCAACAACAACGCCGCCACCAGCACCACTACAGCGGCTAACAACAAGCCGACATTGTGGGCCAGATGGCGCAGCACGCCCAAACGGCGGACGGGCTGGCGCAACACCCACCACAAAGGCGGCGCTGCCAACACCAACACGGTGGCAGGCAAGCGCCAGTTGAGCAAGTCGCCTGCTTCACGCACATCGGTTTGCAGCACGTTGGTCAACATGCTCGAATCAATGACGATGCCATAGTTGAGCATAAAGTAGCTGCCAAAGGCGGCCATCAGCACAAAACTGATCAACACCGCCTTGGTGGCCCGCCCCCAAGTGAGCAAACTGAGCACCGCTACGTTGCCAGCGGCCACGATCACGCCAAAGGCAAGGATAAACATCCAGCC
>JAIESZ010000264.1 GCA_019745615.1 Burkholderiaceae bacterium | reverse complement strand
AAGTCGCTGCGGATGTGCAGCTCGCCGTTGTCTTCTTCGTAGAAGCGGGCGGATTCTTCGATGTCTTCGTCCATCGCATCTTCGGGGATGGACAGGCCGTAATGCTGTTTGACCCAGCGTTTTTCTTCGAGGGTGGGCGACTGCAAATCAACCCAAATCGGCTTGAAGTGCGACAGGTCTTCTAGCGCCTCGATTTCTTGCTGTACGAGGCGGCCACTGGCCAGCGTAAAAATATTGAGCATGGCTTGCTCCCAAAATGGACAGGTGGGTGGTGTGGGTGAAACAAGGGGGCGCTTTCAACCCCGGCACCTGGCCTAGGAGCTGAAAGCTACCGACTCGGGTAGGTTTCCATGACAAAAATCTCCATCTGCAACACGGGAAAACCCGATTATCGCACCGGGCTGTGATGGGGGCGTGACCTGTTTGCTGCGCTGGTGTAAAGCAGCACTGCCACGCTCTGGCTCAATAGTGTGGCGGCAATTCATCGCGCAAATTGCGCGGCGCGCTGCCCTGTGCTTCGGACTGCTGTTGCCCTAGGCGCTGCACCTGTTCCCGCAGCCAGTCAATCTGTTGCTGCTGGCGGTAAACCACTCCATTGAGCTGGTCAATGGTGTCTTCTTGGAAGCTCAGTTTGGTTTCTAAATCAATCAAACGCTGGTCGGTGTCGGGGCAAGAAGGCATGGGCTGGGTACAAAGGCATAAAAAAGAGGCGCAAGTGCCGCAGCAACTTGCGCCTTTAGGGCGGTAGATGGGCCTCAGGCTGCACGGGGCAGCCGGTGCCGTTTACTCTGCGTCGTCCTGCAAATGTGCGCCAATGGTGTCGCGGGCGTGGCGGGCCTTGACCCGGCCCAGATCGGCATCCAAGGCGTGGATCAGTTTATCTACCGCACTGATAAAAGCCACGGCTACCTTATCGCCATCGGCAGTGACGGTGACGGGCTGACGCCCGGCGGGGCGTGCCTCTAGGCGGCAGCGCTTATCGTTGGCACCGGATTTACCGGCGTCCACATCGGTCAGGAACACTTCGACGCGGGTGATGTGCTCGCGGAAACGGGCCAGCCGCTCAAGAGCCTCAGCCTGAATCCATTGGGCCAGGGACTCACCGCCTTGAATGTGGTCGTTAGCGTGTACCTGCACTTGCATGTTGATCTCCTTTTCGAACTTCGGTCGGCTTGGTGCCGACAACACCACTGTAAACCAGGACGCACCCCTTTCTGCTCTTGGGTGACAGATTTTTGACGTCCCGCTAGGAAAAACCCACAGGCCCCGTCGGTCGTGCCAGAATGCTTGCTGCTGTAGCGTAGCTTGGCCCAGACTGGGTGTTTGCCTTTCCGTTCTCACGTGCCAATTTATGAAAATACGGGTTCTGGGCTGTTCTGGTGCCATTGCGCAACATGCCCGCACCACCTCTTTTTTGCTCGATGAGCACATCCTGATCGATGCCGGCACCGGTGTGGGCGATTTGCCTTTGGGCGAGATGGTGCGCATTGACCATGTGCTGCTCACGCACTCGCATCTAGACCATATCGCCGCCTTGCCGCTGATGCTCGATGCGGTGGCCGGATTGCGCAGCCAGCCACTGCGCGTTCATGCCTTGCCCGCCACCATTGCCGCGCTGCAAAACCATATCTTTAATGGGGTTATTTGGCCGGATTTTTCGGTCATTCCGTCACCAGAGCAACCAATGGTGCAGTTTCACCCGATTGAAGTGGGGCAGGTGCTGACCTTGTGCGGCCAGCGCATAGAGGTGCTGCCCGCTCACCATACCGTGCCCGCCGTGGGCTTTGCTGTGGCTACCCCCAAGGGCTATTGGGTGTTTACCGGCGACACCGAGCGCAACCCGCCGTTTTGGCAGCTCCTGCGCCAGTTGCCACTGGCTATGCTGGTGATTGAGCTCACTTTTAGCCAGCGCGCCAGTGCCTTGGCCCAGATCAGTGCCCATCTGTGCCCACAGGCGCTGACCGAAGAGCTGGCCCACTTGCCAGCCTCGTTGCCACCGGGCTGGCGTTTGGGCCTGACCCACACCAAGCCGCTAGAACAAGCCCTGCTGCACGCAGAAGTACAAGCGCTGGGGTTGGCCCAGCAATATCCCCTGTTCTGGCTAGAAGCTGGTCAAACTTTTGAGTTCTAAATCTATGGGCCAAGCCATCCCGTCGGCGCTGTTCTTTCGTGCACTACAACACCTGAGCAACCGCATCCACAACACCGAGCGCATTGAGCAGATCATGTTGGATCTGGCGCAGCCCATCTGTAACCTGTTTGGTGCCGACCGTATCACCATCTACACCGTGGCCGAGGACGGCAGCTACATTGTCTCGCGCGTCAAAACCGGGCTGCAAACCATCCGCAGCATCCGCCTGCGCATCAACAACAACAGCGTGGCCGGGTATGTGGCGCTTAAGCGCCAGTTGGTCAATGTGGCCGATGCCCACGACGCGGCGGCCTTGCAGCAGATTGCACCCGATTTGAATTTCCAGCCCGAAGTCGATCGCCGCTCAGGCTACCTGACGCGCCAATTGCTCACCGCCCCGATTGTGCAAGACGGCACCCTGTATGGCGTGCTGCAACTCATCAACACCCGCAACGGCGCGCCCTTTAGCAGTGCCGCCGAACAGGGCGTGACCGAACTGTGCCAGACCTTGGCCATCGCCTTCAAACACCGGGGGCTGCCCTTGGGCCTGCAAGCCCTGAGCGAGGCTGAACCGGTGGCCGAATCGGTAGCCGAACCAGTGGCCCTGGCAGCCACCGACCCTCGGCCTGCATCGCCTCCTCCGGGCAGTATGCGCTACCAATGGCTGGTGCAGCAGGGCCATATCACGGCCCCCGATTTGGCCCAATGCCTGCAACAGGCCCGCGAGGTGGGGCTGCCGGGCGAGGCCATGCTGCTACAGCAAGGCGTGGCCGTGGCGGCGATGGGTGCCAGTTTGGCGGCGTTTTTTGGCGTGCCTTATGTCGGCTTTGAACCGCAGCGCCTGCGCATTGAATCGTTGCACGGGGCCTTAAAGCGCGAGTTTTTGCTCGCCCAAGGTTGGGTACCGCT
Source organism: Burkholderiaceae bacterium (assembly GCA_019745615.1). Taxonomy (GTDB): domain Bacteria; phylum Pseudomonadota; class Gammaproteobacteria; order Burkholderiales; family Burkholderiaceae_C; genus Simplicispira. The sequence goes on along the minus strand of JAIESZ010000264.1, from coordinate 2,395 downwards.
GGAAGAGGGCCACAGCGGCCTGCAAGTGATGTGCCTAGACCCCGAAGCGGTGCGAAGCGCTCGCATCGTCGGGCAGGTGTTCCCGCAGGTACACCCGATTGACTATGTGGTGACAACGCAGCAAGAGTTTCTGCAAACCCTCGATCAGCTCTACCCCAGCCAAACCGACACCAGCGTCGATCGGATGTTGGCCGATCTGAGCGACATCACGCCCGACGACACGGTGGATGACTCTGCCTTAGTCTCTGCCGCTGCCGACAACGAGCTGGTCAAGCTGGTCAACCGCATTATTTTGGATGCCTACCAGCAGGGTGCCTCTGACATCCACATCGAGCCACTGCCTGGCAAAGAAAAAACCCAAATCCGCTTTCGCATTGATGGTGGCCTGCGGCCCTACATTGAGATTCCGGCGGCCTACCGCGCACCGCTGGTCACGCGCATCAAAATCATGTGCGATTTGGACATCTCTGAGCGGCGCAAGCCCCAAGATGGGAAGATTCAGTTTAGGCGCTTTGGCCCGCTAGACATTGAGCTGCGCGTGGCCACCATTGCCTCGATGGGCGGCGTGGAGGATGTGGTGCTACGCCTGTTGCGCGGCGGCGAGCCGCTGCCGCTAGAGCAGCTCAACCTGAGCGCACACAACCTGCAACGGCTCATTGGCACCATCACCAAACCGTACGGCCTGTTTTATGTTTGCGGCCCCACCGGCTCCGGTAAAACTACCACGCTGCACTCCATCCTTAAGCACCTCAACACCCCAGACACCAAAATCTGGACGGCGGAAGACCCGGTAGAAATCACCCAGCGCGGCCTGCGCCAAGTGCAAATCAACAAAAAGGCCGGGGTGGACTTTGCCACCGTGATGCGCGCCTTTTTGCGCCTTGACCCCGACATCATCATGGTGGGCGAATCGCGCGACTTGGAAACCGTGAGCATGGGCATTGAAGCCTCGCTCACCGGGCATTTGGTGTTTTCTACCCTGCACACCAATTCGGCCCCCGAATCCATCGTGCGCTTGCTGGACATGGGCATGGATCCCTTCAATTTTGCCGATGCGCTGTTGGGCGTGCTGGCGCAGCGGCTGGCGCGCAAACTGTGCAGTTGCAAGCAAAGCTATCTGCCTGACGAGGCCGAGCTGGCCGCCTGTGCCAATGAATACCTGCACACCTCTACCGAGGTGCAACCCGAACCGCAGCAGTGCGAAGCCTTGCTGCAAAGCTGGCGCAGCCAATACGGCGACGCCCAAGGCCAGTTACAGCTTTACCGCCCCGTGGGTTGTGATAAATGCCAAGGCAGCGGCTACAAAGGCCGCGTGGCCCTGCACGAGCTGTTGGTGGCCGATGACGCCATCAAAGAGCACATCCAACTGCGCTCACGGGTGGCGCAGTTGCTGCAATCGTGCTTGGCTAGCGGGATGCGCACGCTCAAAATGGACGGTATCGAAAAAGCCTTGCAGGGCCTGACCGACCTGCGCCAAGTGCGGCTGGTGTGTATCAAATAACCAGCGGCCAGCTTTTGCTGGCGCTGGTCAGGGCAAGGTGTAGAGCGGAATATCTTTTTCCTGCGCCAGCGCCTCTAGTTGTGCTCTGCTTTGCGGGGCCACAAACTGGGCAATAGCCTCGCGGGTGGCCGCAGTGCGCATGGTGGCCGCATCGCCTTGGGCGGGCAAGCCCGCCGCCGCGCACAGACGGGCAGCAAAATGAGGCTCTAGCGCAGCCAACGCCACCCGGCCATCGGCACAGGGGTACATGTGGTAGCCTGCATGGGCACCACCGGTGTCACTGTCGGTGTGCATCAAGCCCCAGCTTTGCGGCAGAGCGATCCAGTGGGCAGCCTCGGCCAGCCCCACCTCTAAACATACGCCTTGCCCATCTTGGGCGCGGGCCAGTTGGGCCTGCAATACCGCCTCACTGGCGGCCAAACTACCGGCCATATCGGCCAACAGGGTGGGGGGCATGTGCAAGCCTTGCAGCAGCCCAGCCTCGGCTTGGTAGGTCAGGTCGTGGCCGGGCTCTTCGGCACGCGCGCCCGCCGCGCCCACAATGCGCACCAATGACAACCGGGGGTAGCGCTCGTGCAAGGCATCCCAGCCTAGCCCCAGCTTGTTCAGCGCTGAGGGCCGAAACGACGTCAGCAGCACATCCGAATCGGCCAGCGCAGCATGCAGCACGGCTTGGCCTTCGCTGGTCTTGAGTTGGGCGTGCAAGACTTGGATGCCCTCGTGCAGCGCCGTATAGGCTGCTGGGCTGTAGTGCTGCATCGGGTCGGCGGTGGGCTGACCGGCGGGGGGCGGTGGCTCCAGCTTGGTGCACTGCGCACCCATGCCAGCGCAGCGCAGCAGGGCAGCGGGGCCGGGCAGGTTGAGCGCCAAACTCAAGACGCGCACGCCGCGCAG
>JAIESZ010000329.1 GCA_019745615.1 Burkholderiaceae bacterium | reverse complement strand
ACCCCCAGCACAGCAGGGATTGCGGTGCGCATTGCCGCCTATTCCACGCTGAACATCGCCCGTGGCAACATCACGCCCAAAGACAAGGTGTTTTATGAAGTGACCGAGGCGCGACTGAGCGATACCTTTGGCACGGTAGAGAACATGTTGGGCCAGTCAATGAAGGCCAGCCCGGCGCTAGAAAAGCGCCTAGGCCAGAACTTTGCAGCCCTCAAAAGCAGCTCCAAGGAGTATCTGGCTTTTGTTCGCCAACACTTTACCAATGCAGACAGCATCAGCATCGATCAAACCCAAGCGGGACAGGCAGCCCAAGCCACGGTAGATGCGGCTTGGGCGTTGGTAGAACAAAACCGTTTGGCCTTGGATGACTTGCTGGCCCAGCACATCACGGAGGCCACCCTCAAGCGCAACCTGATAGCCGCTGCCCTCGCCCTGACGGCATTGGTCTCAGTGTACCTATATATGGGTATGTACTTGGGCATCCGCCAAGGCATGGCGCAAGCCAGCGAGTCGGTACGCGCTATTGCCACCGGCACCTTGGGCCAAGTGCCCCAAGCCCTGACCCATGACGAATTTGCCGAGCTAATGCATGATCTGCGCCAAGCAGACCACGCACTCATCACCATGATTGCTGCGGTGCGCCAAAACGCCGAAGGGGTCGCTACCGCCAGTGCGCAAATTGCCCAAGGCAATATCGACCTCTCGGTACGCACCGAAGAGCAGGCCAGCGCATTAGACAAAACCGCTGCCTCAATGGGCTTGCTGGGTAAGGCCGTGCAAGACAACACCGACCATGCCCACCAAGCCAACAATCTGGCCAAAAACGCCTCTATCGTGGCGCAACAAGGGGGCGATGTGGTCAACCAAGTGGTGGAGACCATGAAAGGCATCAACGAGTCTTCACGCAAAATTTCTGACATCATCGGCGTGATTGATGGCATTGCCTTTCAGACCAATATTTTGGCGCTCAATGCCGCCGTTGAAGCCGCCCGCGCTGGCGAGCAAGGCCGGGGCTTTGCCGTGGTGGCCTCCGAGGTGCGCAGTCTGGCCGGACGCAGCGCCCATGCTGCCAAAGAAATTAAGGCGCTGATCAACACCAGCGTCGAGCGCGTGGAGCAGGGCACAGTGTTGGTCGATCAGGCGGGGCTCACCATGAGCGAGGTGGTCGAGAGCATCAGCCATGTCACAGCGCTGATGGCCGACATCAACACCGCGACCTCAGAACAAAACACCGTGGTGGCGCAGGTCAGCGACGCTGTGATGCAGATGGACCAAGCCACCCAGCAAAATGCCGCATTGGTTGAAGAGATGGCCGCCGCCGCCGCCAGCCTGAAGGGGCAGGCACAGGATCTGGTGCAGACGGTCGGGGTATTCAAGTTGGGCCAAGGCAGCAACCAGCCGCTTCTCCGCCGCTAAGGGCAACCGCAAACCACGCTAGCGTGGGCGCTCAGGGCTCTTTTGCCCTGTTTTTTGCTGGAATACCCGGCCGCTATTTGCGGTTCAATGGCAGCTATGACTGTTCATTTGGACTCCCCTTTGCCCCCTGCGGCGGCCTTGTCCGGTGCGGCGCAAACCCGCCAAGGCAACCCGTTGCTGCGCGAAGCACAGGCAGGAGTAATGGTAGCGGCACCAGCGCCCCCGCCCACAGAAGGGGCGCTGGTGCATATCTCTGCACAGGGACTGCAGAGTCTGGGGCAGGCTGCGGCGGCCTTACAAAACCAAAATACCCTGTTGCAGGCGCTAGGCACGTCCACGCAAACTGGCACGCCCGCACCGACCATGCCAGCGGCAATGACACCCGCACCCACGGGGCCAGCAACACCATCGGTAGTGCCTGTGGCTCTGGAGACACCCCCCACCGCTACGGCCTCAACCCCGGCTGTACCCACCACCAACAGCAGCAGCAACCCATCGCTGCCCGCCAATGCCTTGGTGCAGACCTATAGCGGTGGCCGAGCACAGTTGCCCGCGCTGGTAGGCCATTTTGGGGCCACAACCACCAGCCAAACCAGCAGCACCACCGAGGCAGAAGCCGTAGCCACGCCTGCAATGCACTGGCCGTCGCAAGGGGTGGGCAAGCCTTTGTACACCCTAGTGCAAACACTGGTGCAGCAAGCTACGGCATCGCTGGGCACGCAGCGGGTGCTGGCCGCGCAGCACTGGCCTGCCGCATTGGTGCCGGTGGTCGATCCGCAACCACCAGCCCAAGGTGAGCCAGACTTGGCTCCTTTGCAAACTTGGCTGGTACACCAAGGCATTGTGCAAACCAGAGAGGGGCCACGCGGCGTCTCTGTGACCTTGCGGGTGCCTGTGCCTTGGCTACGTGCTTGGGAGCAAGCGCAAGCCTCTGCCATGCCATCGCCCCCTGGCAATGACTGGATAGGCAACCCACTACCCGCTCCAGAGGCCAGCGCAGCAGCGGCACAACGCCCACTGCAAGCCCTGTTTGCTGGCCCATCGGCCAACCTGCAATCGGGCACGGTTGCACTGGCACTAGAGTCGCCCGGTATGACCAGCATGCGCACCAGCGCGCTGCTGTTGTTGGAGTTCCAGCCCCTGCTGCGCTCATCGGCCAGCACCCAAGCTAACGCACTGTATGGCCACCATGCCACCGCCTTGCACCTGCGCCAAGACCCGTGGCTACAAATGGCCATGCTACAAGCCAGCGGCCATGTGCGACATGAAGAAGAAGATATGGTGCATGCCAGTGCTGCCCTGTGTGATACACCCGGCTGCCCTTACCAAGGCGAAACTGCCTGTGTGCAGCCGTTTTGTATGGTCTTGCGCGCACTGGCCCCGATTGATGCCTTGGAGGCGGGCTCTCATGCGCCCGGCCCCCATGCACCGGGTTTGCGCTAAGAACCTTTTGCAAACAGCACTCACCTCCACCACAAGGAACAACACCATGGGCCTCTTTGACGGCGTATTAGGCAATGCCTCCAAAATCGACACCACCAAAATTCAATCAGAATTTAACCAAATTCTGGCACCGGGCGAGAAGGTGGAACATGCTTACCAATTGATCCGCGATTACTTTGTTTTTACAGACAAGCGCCTCGTACTGGTGGACAAACAGGGCCTGACCGGCAGCAAGGTGGAATACCACTCGATCCCCTACAAAAGCATCACCCACTTCAGCATTGAGACAGCGGGCACCTTTGATCTGGATGCTGAACTCAAAATCTGGATTTCAGGCACTGCCGTTCCGCTGCAAAAGCAGTTCAACAAGACACTGAACATTTACGAAGTGCAAGCGGTGCTCGCCAGCTACGTGCTCAAATAAGCAAACTGCAGCCTCACATGGGGTGCTGGCTTTTTTGGCAGGCACTTTCTGCCTAGCGCCGCCTGCTAATGGTGGGCATCGTGGCGCGCAAGGTGCAGCAGGTGTTCCACTTCCTTGCTGTGGTGGGTGCAGTTGTGGCCGTGCCAACGGCGAATCACCCACATGGTGCCCGCCACCACAATACCAAACACGGCAATCGCACCAAAGGCCGACAGCCCCAGCTTGGTCGATAGCGCATACAAGCCGCCAAGCCCCAAAATACAAGCTTGCTCATTAAAGTTTTGCACCGCAATCGAGCGGCCCGAACCCATCAGGTTGTGGCCCCGGTGCTGCAACAGCGCATTCATCGGCACCACCAAAAAGCCGCCCAGCCCGCCCAGCACGATCAAAAAGGGTACCGCCAGCCAGAGGGTATCAATAAAGTTCATCAAAATCACCAGCACTCCCATCGCAATGCCCAGCGGAATAACGCGGGTAGCGCTGTCCAAACGCATCCGTGCCGAGGCCAACACCGCCCCCGCTGCCGTGCCAATGGCTACCACCCCCACCAACGCCGAGGCCGCAGTGGTGCTGTAACCCAGCGCCGCCGCTGCCCACGCCAGCACGATATAGCGCAAGTTGCCCGACACGCCCCAAAACAACGTGGTGGTGGCCAAAGAGATTTGCCCCAGCCGGTCATGCCACAGGCGGCGGTTGCAGCGCCAAAAGTCGGGCAGCAGCGCCAGCGTGCTGGCCAAGACGCTACTTTCCAGCGTTTGGCGCAACGGGCGCATCTCTACGCCCGTGAGCGGAATGCGGGTATTGAACCAAGCCGCCACCAGATACAAGCTAATGAGCGTGGCAATAGCTGCTTCTGGTGCCGTGTCAATGCCGGTGTCTATGCCGGGCACATCAAGACCCAGCAGCAGCGGTGCAATCACTGGCCCCACCAGTTGCCCGCCAAGCAACACGCCCAAAATGATCGAGCCGATGGTCAGCCCCTCAATCCAGCCATTGGCCTTGACCAGTTGCGAGGCCGGCAGCAGCTCGGTCAGGATGCCGTACTTGGCTGGTGAGTAAGCCGCCGCCCCCAACCCCACCACCGCATAGGCCAGCAGTGGGTGTGAGCCAAACAACATCATCAGGCAGCCCACCACCTTGATGCCGTTACTGATAAACATCACCCGCCCCTTGGGCAGCGCATCGGCAAAGGCTCCGACAAAGGGGGCCAAGATGACATAAAACAACGCAAACATGGGCACCAGTGCAGCGCGTTGCCATTCTGGGGCACCGCCGGTGCGTAAGAGTTCGACAGCGGCCACAAACAAGGCGTTGTCGGCCAGCGAGCTAAAAAACTGCGCCGACATGATGGTGTAGAAACCGCGCTTCATTGAATAGCCATAAGGGGAATGCGTGGGCAGGGCAAAGGCCCAGTACAAAAAGAAAAGGGGCGCTGGCGGCTACGATGGCAAAAGATCGCCGGTTATATCACGCAAGCGCGGGTATGGCGGTGCCAGAATCCCCCGCATCTTCCCTGAGTGCCAGCCATGCCGCGCCCTATCCACGCCACCATCCATACCCTTTCCCTGCAACACAATCTGGCCCGCCTGCGTACAGCGGCAGCCGATGCACGCCTGTGGGCCGTGGTCAAAGCCAATGCCTACGGCCACGGCATTGAGCGCGTTTTTGAGGGCCTGCGCGCTGCCGATGGCTTTGCCCTGCTCGATTTAGACGAGGCCACCCGCGTGCGCCAACTGGGCTGGCGCGGCCCGATTTTGCTGATCGAAGGCGTGTTTGAACCGCGTGATTTGGAGCTGTGCTCGCGGCTGGGGCTGTGGCATACCATCCACTGTGACGCCCAAATTGACTGGCTGGCCGCACACAAAACGCAAGTGCCGCACCGCGTATTCCTCAAAATGAACTCCGGCATGAACCGGCTCGGCTTTACGCCGCAGCGTTTTCGCAGTGCTTGGGCGCGACTCAACGCCCTGCCGCAGGTGGAAGAAATCTCCTTCATGACGCACTTTAGCGATGCCGACGGCCCGCGCGGCATTGCCCACCAAGTGGCCGCCTTTACCGCTGCCACCCAAGACCTGCCCGGCGAATGCACCTTGGGCAACAGTGCCGCTACGCTGTGCCACAGCCA
>JAIESZ010000344.1 GCA_019745615.1 Burkholderiaceae bacterium | reverse complement strand
CAACTGTTGCATTTGGTCACACACTCGCTGTATTCGAACCAAGAAATTTTTCTGCGCGAGCTGGTCTCTAACGCCTCAGATGCCTGCGACAAACTGCGCTTTGAAGCCCTGAACAACAACGCCCTGTACGAAGACGCGCCGAATCTAGAAGTGCGCGTGGCTTTTGACAAAGACGCCAAAACGCTGACCATCACCGACAACGGTATCGGCATGAGCGCACAAGAGGCCATTGACCACCTGGGCACCATTGCCAAGAGCGGTACCAAAGACTTTATGAGCCGCCTAGAGGCTGACAAAAAGGCAGACGCCAAAGAGCAAGGCCAACTGATTGGCCAATTTGGCGTGGGTTTTTACTCCGGCTTTATCGTGGCCGACAAAATCACCGTGGAGTCGCGCCGCGCCGGTGTGCCCGCTGAAGAGGGCGTACGCTGGATCAGTGGTGGCACGGGCGATTTTGAGGTCGAGGCTATCACCCGCGCTCAACGCGGCACCAGCGTGATTTTGCATCTGCGCGCCGAAGCCGAGGAATACCTGAACGCTTGGAAACTCAAATCCATCATCAACAAATACTCTGACCACATCAGCCTGCCCATTGTGATGGAAAAGGAAGAGTGGAAAGAAGGCGAAAACGACCAACCCGGCGGCATGGTCAAAACCGGCGACTGGGAAACCGTGAACAAGGCCAGCGCCCTGTGGACACGCCCAAAGAAAGAAGTCACCGAAGAGCAATATGCCGAGTTCTACAAGGCGATCAGCCACGATTTTGAAGCCCCACTGACTTGGAGCCACAACCGTGTTGAAGGCAACACCGAATACACGCAACTGCTCTACATTCCGGCCAAAGCCCCGTTTGACCTGTGGAACCGCGACAAAAAAGCGGGCGTCAAGCTCTACGTCAAGCGCGTCTTTATCATGGACGAAGCCGAGGCGCTGCTGCCCACTTACCTGCGCTTTGTCAAAGGCGTGATCGACTCGGCTGATCTACCACTGAACGTGAGTCGCGAACTGCTGCAAGAAAGCCGCGACGTGCGCGCCATCCGCGAAGGCAGCACCAAGCGCGTGCTGTCAATGCTCGAAGACTTGGCCAAGCACGATAAACACACCGCCGCCGAAGGTGCCGATGGCGTGACCGATGTGGTCGATGCCGATGACAAGGCCAAAGAAGGCAAGTACAGCAAGTTCTACGCTGAATTCGGCGCAGTACTCAAAGAAGGTCTGGGCGAAGACTTTGGCAACAAAGAACGCATTGCCAAGCTGCTGCGCTTTGCCAGCACCAGCAGCGACACCGCCAGCGTGAGCTTGGCCGACTACAAAGCGCGCATGAAAGAGGGCCAAGACGCCATCTACTACATCACTGCCGACAACTTGGCCGCCGCCAAAAACAGCCCACAACTGGAAGTGTTCAAAAAGAAGGGCATTGAAGTGCTCTTGATGACCGACCGCGTGGACGAATGGGCGCTGAACTACCTGCAAGAGTTTGACGGTACGCCACTGCAAAGCGTGGCCAAGGGCGCGGTCGATCTGGGCAAGTTGCAAGACGACACTGAAAAGAAAGCCGCCGAAGAAGCTGCCGAAGCCTTCAAGCCCGTGCTGGCCAAATTGAAAGAAGCGCTGAAAGACAAGGCCGAAGACGTGCGCGTGACCATGCGCTTGGTCGATTCACCCGCCTGCTTGGTGGTGCAAGACGATGGCATGAGCACCCAACTGGCGCGTATGCTCAAGCAAGCTGGCCAGCAAGCTCCTGATTCCAAGCCGGTGCTCGAAGTCAACCCTGAACACGCACTGGTGAAAAAGCTCGACGGCAGCGTGCATTTCCACGATTTGGCGCACATTCTGTTTGACCAAGCCCTGCTGGCCGAAGGTGGTCTGCCCGAAGACCCTGCCGCCTACGTCAAGCGGGTCAACGCCCTGCTGGTGTAAACACCTTGCTGCCCGGTGAACCTACCGGGCTCGCAAAAAAACCGGCTCTAAGCCGGTTTTTTTGATGGGTGCTTGGGGCTTGTTAACCGCAGGTGCCTAGGTGGCCGCACTGGGTACAGTAGTCACAGCCATCTTTACGGATCACGGCATGGGCACCGCATTCACTGCATTTTTTGCCTGCCATCACCGGCGGTGCTGCCGGTGCCAAAGCCGCTGGTTCAACTTGGGGCAGGGCGGCGGCCCCTTGCTGGCGCAGCTTGGCACGGCGGGCCAAAATGTTTTGGATGGCGTAGGCCACGGCGGCCACTTCGGAGTCGTGCCACATCGGCACTTGCGTGCCATCGGCCTTTTGGTGCGTGCCCAAGCGCACCGGGCCACGGTCCCACACCACCTTGCGCATATCGCTCAGGGCGCGCTCTAAAAAGCCCCCGCGTGCCGCTAACGAGAGCAAGCGCATACTGGAAGTCATCCACTGTTGCGATTCGCTGCTCTGGCCTACGGGCATAAAGAACTCAATCGCCCGGTCTACCGTGCCGGTGCCTTCGGCATTGGGCACGGGCAAGAACGACACCACCAGATACAGGCGTTTCTTGCCTTCTTGCGTCCAGTATTCGACCTTTTCTGCCACGGCAGACAGGGCACCCTTGGGGCGGCTTTCGATCACTGTGCGCATGGGGTCAATCGGGGCCGTGTTGGGTTCTGTGGCCGCACTGGCCGCGCCGCTGCTGGTGGGGGCTGTGGTGCTGTGTACCTCTAGCACCGAACCCAAGATGTTGTTCGGACGATAGGTAGCCAGCCCTTTCAGGCGGGCGCGCCATGCTTGCAGGTACAGGCCCTTGAAATCGTCGTAGGGATAGTCAGCGGGAATGTTGACCGTTTTGGAAATGGCCGTATCGACAAAAGGCTGCACGGCCTCCATCATGGCGATGTGGTCGCCCGCCGACATCTCTAGCGCCGAGACAAAATACTCTGGCAGCTTGCTCACGTCACCGCCCAACTCGCGGTACAAGCGCCAAGCGTGGTCTTCTACCGCATATTCCAAGGTGCTGCCGTCGGCTTCGCGCTTTTTGCGCTTGTACATCCAAGAAAACGGCGGTTCGATACCGTTGGAGGCGTTGTCGGCAAATGCCAAGCTGACGGTGCCGGTGGGAGCAATCGACAGCAAATGGCTGTTGCGAATGCCGTGTTTGCGGATGTCTTTTTGCAGCGCGGCGGGCAGGCGGCTGGCAAAAGTGCCGGGGGCCAAATAGCCCTCGGCATTGAACTGGGGAAACACGCCTTTTTCGCGTGCCAGCGCCACCGAAGCGGCATAGGCGGCATTGCGCATGCGTTCGGCAATTTGCGCTGCCATCGCCCGGCCCTCCGGGGCGTCGTAGCGCAGGCACAGCATGGCCAACGTGTTGCCCATGCCGGTAAAACCGACACCAATACGGCGCTTGGCGTGGGCCTCGTCACGCTGCTGGGGCAGGGGCCAGAAGGTCACATCCAGCACGTTGTCCAGTGCCCGCACTTGCAGGGCCACCGACTTCTCAAAGGCGTCAAAATCAAAACTCGGAGTGCCATCAAAGCCGAACGGGCTGCGCACAAAATGGGTCAGGATGATGGGGCCGAGATCACAGCAGCCATAAGACGGCAAGGGCTGCTCGCCGCACGGGTTGGTAGCGGCAATGGTTTCGCAGTAGTGCAGGTTGTTGTCGGTATTGATGTGGTCTAGGAACAAGATACCCGGCTCGGCAAAGTCATAGGCCGACTTCATGATGGTGTCCCACAGATCGCGGGCCTGCACGGTTTGGTAAACCCACAAGCCATCGTCGCGCTGGTAAGCACCTTCGGCCAGCGCGGTGGCACCGGGGGGCGCCTTGTGTACCAACTCCCAAGGCTGGTCGTTCTGCACCGCCTCAATAAAGGCATCACTAACGCCGACCGAGACATTAAAGTTGTTCCAGCGCCCCGGTGTGCGCTTGGCGGTAATAAAGTCGAACACATCGGGGTGGTCGATACGCAGCACGCCCATTTGCGCGCCACGGCGCGCACCGGCGCTCTCTACCGTAGAGCAGGACTGATCAAAAACGTTGATGTAGCTGCACGGGCCAGACGCCATAGAGTGCGTGCCCTTGACTTCTGCACCACGCGGGCGGATGCGCGAGAAATCGTAGCCGACACCGCCGCCTCGGCGCATGGTTTCAGCAGCTTCGCGCAGGGCTTCGTAAATACCGGGAAAGCCTTCGTCGTCCATGCCTTGGATGCAATCGCCCACGGGCTGGACAAAGCAATTGATGAGGGTGGCTTGGATGTCGGTGCCCGCTGCACTCATGATGCGCCCGGCCCCAATAGCACCGGCATGCAGATTGGCTAAAAACAGGGCTTCGTATTGTTCGCGCAACTCCGGCTTTTCGACGCTAGCCAAAGAGCGGGCCACGCGGCGAAACAGGTCTTCAGCGCTGGTCTCCCCGGCCTTGAGGTATTTTTCTTTGAGTACGTCCAGGCTGATGGGCTGGGTAGCCGTAACGTCCTGCGCGCGGCCGAGGTTTTCGCGTTTCATGGGGAATCCTGAAAAGTTGTGGCCTCCACTTGAGAAGGCAGAAGGCTAGAAGGGCGTGTTTTTTTCGTGGCGCGAGCCACGTCCGTCCGACATGGGCAGCAAGACCCACGGACAAATAAAGAGACTTGGATTATCCCATTGCAACAAAACCCACGTCGGCAGTGGTTGGCTCTGCCGCAGCGGCCAAAGCCTGCTTTTGCAGCAGCAGGGCAAAGTCTGCCGCTGGTAGCGGACGACTGAGCAAATAGCCTTGGTAGCTGTCGCAGCCACGCTCCACCAGAAAAGCCAGTTGCTCCTGCGTCTCGACGCCTTCGGCCAGCACTTTGAGCGCCATGCTGTGCCCCATCGCAATGATGGCGGCACTGATAGCCATATCATCGCAATGGTGGGGAATGTCGCGGATAAAGCTCTGGTCAATTTTGAGCACGTCAATCGGAAAGCGCTTGAGATGGGCCAAAGAGGAGTAGCCCGTGCCAAAATCATCGACCGCCAAGTGCAAACCCAGACCCTGCAAGCCCTCCAACACCTTGAGCACTTCTTCAAAGCGTTCAGCCAAGGCACTTTCGGTAATTTCCAGCTCCAATTGGCTGGCCGGAAAACCCGTTTCGGCCAGCGCTGTGCGGGTAGAGGCCACCAAATCGGTGAGCTGAAACTGCCGGGGTGAAACATTCACCGCCAAGGTGATGGCGGGCAAACCGGCATCTAACCAGCGCTGCCCTTGCTGGCAAACTTGGCGCAGCACCCACTCGCCCAATGGCCCGATCAGCCCAGAAGATTCAGCCACCGGAATAAAGCGGGCTGGGGAGATGGCACCTTCTTGCGGATCGTGCCAGCGCAGCAAGGCTTCGGCACCAATGATGCGGCCCGTGGCAATGTCTGCTTGTGGCTGGTAGTGCAGTTGCAATTGC
>JAIESZ010000238.1 GCA_019745615.1 Burkholderiaceae bacterium | reverse complement strand
TCCACTCTTGCACTCCGGTGGCACCGGGGGTCTGGGCCAGCAGGCGCTGCGGAGTGAGCAGGAGCTGGCCGGTGGCAAAGCGCAGATCGACACTCAAGTCAACCGACAACGCTGCCAAAACGTTTTCATGGGAAGCGAGCTTGGCCCGCAGTTCGGCCCCAAAGGGGCCGCCCGGAACCTCCGAGGTATTCACAGGATGATGTGGCATTTTTGCTTGGTCTTTTTAGTCCCGACAGCCCGTAGTGCTTGCCTGCATGGCGGCTTGGGTTATCGCCCCTGCGGGGCATCGGGGTGCTTGCGCACCTTGCAATAACGCTGCCAAGGCGTTGCGCGCTGACACCCGCCGTGCGCGCACAATCACTTTTCAGCCCGCTGGGCCTGCAATACTCCTTTATTCCACTTGCTTCACGCTGCACCCCATGCCGACATTTAACGACATCCAATTGCTGCGCATCAACTATTTGCGTGGCCCCAATATCTGGACTTACCGCCCGGTGCTAGAGGTCTGGTTAGACCTTGGTGCCCTAGAGGACTACCCCTCCAACCTGCTGCCCGGCTTTAATGAGCGCCTCACGGCGTGGTTGCCCGCACTGATTGAACACCACTGCGGCGTGGGCGAGCGCGGCGGCTTTTTGCAGCGCTTGCAAGAAGGCACTTGGTGCGGCCATGTGCTGGAGCACATCGTCATTGAGTTGCTCAATTTGGCCGGTATGCCCACTGGCTTTGGCCAAACGCGCAGCACCTCGCAGCACGGCGTTTATCGCATGGTGTTTCGTGCCCGCGAAGAGCAGGTGGCCCGCGTGGCGCTAGAGCAAGGCCATCGCCTCATCATGGCGGCTATCAATGACCAGCCCTTTGACGTACAAGCCGCTGTGGCGCTGGTACGTACCGAGGTGGATGACCGCTACCTTGGCCCCAGCACCGGCTGCATCGTCACCGCAGCGGGGGATCGCGGCATTCCGCACATTCGCCTCAACGATGGCAATTTGGTGCAACTGGGCTACGGTGCCAGCCAACGGCGCATCTGGACAGCAGAATCCGAATACACCAGTGCCATTGCCGAAGGCATTGCCAGCGACAAAGACCTGACCAAGAGCCTGCTCAAAGCCTGCGGCGTGCCCATCCCCGAAGGGCAAATCGTCAATAGCCCGGCAGAAGCTTGGGAAGCGGCGCAAGACATCGGCCTGCCAGTGGTGGTCAAGCCGTCGGACGGCAATCATGGCCGGGGCGTGACGCTGGATCTGCGCAAGCAGCAAGACATTGAGGCCGCCTACCATGTCGCTTACCCTGAGGGCAGCGACGTGATGGTCGAGCGCTACATCCCCGGTGACGAGCATCGCCTGTTGGTAGTGGGTGGCAAGCTGGTGGCGGCGGCCCGTGGCGAAGTGGTGGGCATTACCGGCAATGGCCGCAACACGGTGCGCGAACTCATCGACAGCCAACTCAATTCTGACCCCCGGCGCGGCCACGAAGAAGAGTACCCTTTAGAAATCATCGACATAGCCACCGATGCCAAGGTGCAGCTAGAACTCAAGCGCCAAGACCTAGATGCCAACGCCATACCCGCCGCCGGGCAGCAAGTGGTGGTGCAGCGCAATGGCAATGTGGCCGTCGATTGCACCGACGAGGTACACCCAGAGGTAGCCTATATCGCCCAGTTGGCCGCCAAGGTGGTGGGCTTGGATATTGCGGGCATCGACATGGTGGCGCAAGACATCTCCAAACCGCTGCACAGCCAAGGCGGTGCGATTGTCGAAGTCAACGCTGGCCCCGGCCTGCTCATGCACCTCAAGCCCGCTGTAGGCGCGCCGCGTCCAGTGGGGCAGGCCATTGCCGAGCACCTGTTCCCTGCAGAAGAAGGCGAAGATACACCCGCACCGGGCCGCATTCCGGTCGTCGGGGTGGCCGGTCGCCGTGGCACGGCCACCATTGCCCGTTTGGTGGCATGGCTGCTGCACTTGGGCGGCCACTTTACGGGTTTGGCCTGCCGCGAAGGCATGTTCATGAACGAGCGCTGCGTCGATACCCGCGACAGCGCCCACTGGGCTGGCGCGCACCGCCTGCTGGTGAGCCAGATGGTGCAAGCAGCGGTGATCGAGAACGATGCCCGCATCATCTTGCAAGATGGCTTGGCCTACGACCGCTGCACGGTGGGCGTAGTGACCGATATGGATGGCTTTGAAACGCTGGCCGAGTTCGATATCCAAGAGCCAGCGCAAATGACCAAGGTGCTGCGCACCCAAGTGGATGTGGTGCTAGAACAGGGTGCAGCAGTGCTCAATGCGGCAGAGCCTCAGGTGGCCGAGCTGGCCCCGCTGTGCGATGGTGATGTCATTTTGTATGCCGCTGACGCCAACCTGCCCGCCATCGTCGCCCATCGGGCTGAGAACCAAGGCCGCGCTGTATTGTTGCTGGATGGCAAACTTGTGCTGGCTACCGGCAGCAACGAAAAGTCTATCGGCACCTTAGAGCGCCTGACGGCGGGCCGCGAATCGCTGGCCGCTGACGTGCCCACCTTGCTGGCCGCTGTGGCTGCCGCTTGGGCGCTAGACATTGCCCCCGACCTGATTGCCGCTGGCATCAAGACCTTTGAGCCTGCCACGCCCACGGCCAACGCCACGCGTGCGCCGGTACTGCCCCTGTAAGCGCATCGCTCTCTTTAGTTTCGGAAAGAAGAACCCATCATGGACGTCTCCCGCATCCGTGCCCTGCGTGGCCCCAATCTCTGGAGCCGCAATACCGCCATTGAGGCTGTTGTGTCCTGTTTGCCACAAGAGCGCGCCATGGCCCAGCTCGATGGCTTTGAAGCCCGCCTGCGGGCCCTGTTCCCCGCCATTGGCACCTTGCACCCCGAAGGCAGTGACAGCGACATCTCTTTGGCCCATGTGCTGCAATCGGCGGCATTGGCACTACAAGCCCAAGCAGGCTGCCAAGTCACCTTTAGCCGCACCGCCGCTACGGTAGACGCCGGCGTCTATCAAGTGATAGTGGAATACACCGAAGAAGCGGTAGGCCGTAAAGCTTTTGACCATGCCCAAGCGCTGATCGAGGCCGCACTCCACGGTGGCAGTTTTGATGGTGCCGCCGCAGTGGCGCAACTGCGCGAGCTAGACGAAGACGAGCGCCTAGGCCCCAGCACTGGCGCGATTGTCGATGCCGCCGTGGCGCGTGGCATTCCGTACCGCCGCCTGACCCAAGGCAGTTTGGTGCAGTTTGGCTGGGGCAGCAAGCAGCGGCGCATCCAAGCAGCGGAACTCGATTCCACCAGCGCCGTGGCCGAATCCATCGCCCAAGACAAAGACCTGACCAAGCGCCTGCTGCATGCCGCCGGTGTGCCGGTGCCACTGGGCCGCCCCGTCGAGAGCATGGACGAGGCTTGGGCCGTGGCCCTAGAAGTAGGCCTGCCGGTGGTAGTCAAGCCACAAGATGGCAACCAAGGCAAGGGCGTGACGGTCAACATCACTGAGCGTGCCCAACTGGACGATGCCTACCGCGTGGCCGAAGAATACGGCACGGTGATGGTCGAGCGCTTCTTGCCCGGCCACGACTTCCGCCTGCTGGTGGTGGGCGACCATTTGGTGGCCGCAGCGCGGCGCGAGCCGCCCCAAGTGCTGGGCGATGCCATCCATACCGTGCGTGAGCTGGTCGATTTGGTCAACCTCGACCCGCGCCGGGGCGAAGGCCATGCCACCTCCCTGACCAAAATCCGCTTGGACGATATTGCCGTGGCCCGTTTGGCCGTCCAAGGGTTGACCGCCGACTCTATCCCTGCCAAGGGCCAGCGCGTGGTGCTGCGCAATAACGCCAACCTGTCCACCGGCGGCACCGCCACCGATGTCACGGATGACGTACACCCCGATTTGGCGGCCCGTGCTGTAGCAGCAGCACAGATGATTGGCCTGCACATTTGCGGTGTGGACTTAGTCTGCGAGAGCGTGTTGCACCCGATTGAAGAGCAAGGCGGCGGCATCGTTGAGGTTAACGCCGCGCCTGGCCTGCGTATGCACTTGGCCCCCAGCTATGGCAAGCCGCGCAATGTCGGCCAAGCCATGATTAACGAGGTGTTTGCCCCCGGCCAAGATGGCCGCATCCCGGTAGTGGCCGTCACCGGCACCAATGGCAAAACCACTACGGCACGGCTGCTAGCCCATTTGTTCTCCGCACAGGGCCTGCGTGTCGGTATGACCAACACCGATGGCGTGTATGTCAATGGCCGCCAGATTGACAGCGGCGATTGCTCCGGCCCACGCAGCGCCCGCAATGTGCTGCTGCACCCCGAAGTGGATGCGGCGGTGTTTGAGACTGCACGCGGCGGCATTTTGCGCGAGGGTTTGGGCTTTGACCGCTGCCAAGTGGCCGTCGTTACCAACATTGGTGAAGGTGACCATCTGGGCCTGAACTACATCAGCACGGTAGAAGATTTGGCCGTCTTGAAGCGCGTGATTGTGCAAAACGTGGCCCCCGACGGTTACGCCGTGCTCAACGCCGCCGACCCCATCGTGGCAGCGATGGCCCCAGCCTGCACTGGCAAGATCATTTTCTTTGCCGCCGACCGCCACCACCCCGTCATGGCAACGCACCGCGCCCAAGGGCACCGCTCAGTGTATGTCGATGGTGACTCCATCGTCGCGGCAGAAGGCTCGTGGCGCGAAACCATCCACCTGCGCGATGTGCCCATCACCCGCAATGGAAAAATTGGCTTTCAGGTCGAAAATGTTATGGCTGCCGTGGCCGGTGCTTGGGGCGTAGGCTTGTCTTGGCAAACCATCCGCCGGGGCCTCTCCGGTTTTGTCAACGACAGCGACAACGCCCCTGGCCGCTTTAACCTGATGGATTACAAAGGGGCCACCATCATTGCCGACTACGGCCACAACCCCGACGCCATGCGCGCCTTGGTAGCGGCAGTAGATGCCCTGCCCGGCAAGCGCCGCAGCGTGGTCATCAGTGGTGCTGGAGACCGGCGCGATGAAGATATACGCGCCCAAACCGTGATTTTGGGTGCCGCCTTTGACGATGTTATCCTTTACCAAGATGCCGCCCAACGAGGCCGCGACGATGGCGAAGTCATCGCACTGTTGCGCGAGGGCCTGCAAGGGGCCAGCCGTACCCGCCATGTCGAAGAAATCTACGGCGAGTTCAAGGCCATTGATGCCGCGCTAGAGCGTCTGGCCCCCGGCGACCTGTGTTTGGTGTTGGTCGATCAAGTAGAAGAGGCGCTGGCCCACCTCGCGCAGCGCTGCCGCGAGGCTTGAGCTGCCGCTGGGGCAGCGGTGTGCGGCACAATTCGGGCACCATGCACACATTGCCCCACCGCTCTTGCACTTCTTTCTGGCACCGCAGCGCTGC
>JAIESZ010000119.1 GCA_019745615.1 Burkholderiaceae bacterium | reverse complement strand
CCCGATTGCAGGGCCGTAAAGCGCTGCTGCGAGGCCAGCGGCACCCATTTCACCTTGTTGGCATCACTGAGCACAGCAGCGGCTACGGCTTTAGCAATGTCCACATCCAAGCCCACCCATTGGCCTTGGCTGTTGGCCGCAGAGAAACCGGGCACGCCGGTGCTCACGCCCACGGCAATTTGGCCGCGCTGCTGGATGGTGTCGAGGGTTTTGCCCGCATGGGCGGGGAGCAGAGCAGCCAAGCCTAGAGCCAGTGCAGTCAGGGAAGTGCGAAGAAAGGGCATGTTGGAATAGCGGTATTGGAATAGCGAAGGGAAGCCCGCCTGACCAGCCAATCAATGCGTTACTGGAATAGGTAGGGCTGCACAGGTTGAAGGTTAAACGATTACGCATCTTCCAACAAAAAATAGCCCGCACAAGGCAGGCTATAGCACGCCCGATCACCGATTGCGTACAAATGCCTCCAATGCACTCAATGGCACAGGCCTGCTGAACAAATACCCTTGGTACGCATGGCAACCTAAATGGGCTAAGAAGTCGGCTTGTGCCTGCAGCTCGACCCCTTCGGCGATCACAGCCAAGCCCATACTCTCGGCCAACGCCACCACCATCTTGGCGATGGCAACATCGTTCGGATCGGTAACGATGTTACGCACAAAGCCTTGGTCAATTTTGAGTTGACTCAGCGGCAGGCGCTTGAGATAAGCCAGCGACGAATAGCCAGTACCAAAGTCATCCAACGAGAACACGAGACCTTTGGCCTTCAATGCGCTCATCTTGTCGATGATGACTTCTACATCGGCTACCAACATGCTCTCGGTCAGCTCCAACTTGAGCAATTTTGGCTTGGCCCCAGTGCGCTCTAACGTGGTCAAGACACTGGTGACAAAATTGGGCTGCTTCAACTGGCGTGCGCTGACGTTCACGGCCATCGTCAGGTGGGCCAATTCTGGCTGCGTGGCCCATGCCGCTAATTGCTGGCAAGCGGCCTCTAGCACCCATTGGCCAATGGGTAAAATCAAACCAGTTTCTTCGGCCAGCGGAATAAACTCAGCAGGCGATACCATGCCGCGCTGTGGGTGTTGCCAACGCACCAGTGCTTCCACACCAGCGACATGGTCAAAACCCACCATCTGAGGCTGGTAGTGCAGTACAAACTGTTGTTGCTGCACCGCATCGCGCAAATCAGCCTCCAATGCGGCACGAGACGACACCTCCGCCTGCATCTTTGCATCAAAAAAACACAGTGTGTTGCGCCCTGCCGCCTTGGCCTGAAACATGGCCAACTCAGCGCGCCTCAGAGGCTGGTCGCTGCTTTCCAAGACCTCACCACCAAACAAAGTGATGCCAATGCTGGGTGTGCTGTGCTGGCATAGGCCCTGATCGAACACAAAATCCCGCTCAAACGCTGCGAGGATGTTGTTGCCAACGGCCTCAGCTTGGGCCCCCGCCTCAATGTCGATCTCGCTCAACCCCTCCAGCACCACCACAAACTCGTCACTGCCCAGACGGGCTACCGTATCGCCATCACGGACGCAGGTGCGCAAACGCTGCGCCACCTGCACCAGCAACAAATCACCTTGTTGGTGGCCCAAAGTGTCGTTAATAGTCTTAAAGTTGTCCAAATCCACAAACAACAAAGCACTCTTACACGCATGGCGGTTCGTAACGCGCAATGCTTGATCTAAACGATCGAGCAACAAATGGCGATTGGGCAATTGGGTCAATGGATCATAAAAAACCAACGTGTTAATTTTGGCTTGGGCATTCACGCTCTCGGTGATGTCAGTGAAAATTTCGACGTAATGGGTCACCACCCCCGCAGCATCTTTGACAGCGCTGATACTAAGAAATTCTGGGTAAACCTCGCCACTCTTGCGTCGGTTCCAAATTTGCCCTGCCCATGCACCCTCATGATCCAGAGCTTCGGCCATAGCGGTATAAAAATTGGCATCGTGATGACCAGATTTCAAAATACTCGGACTTTGACCAACCGCATCTTCAGCGCTGTAGCCCGTTATTTCAGTAAATGCTTTATTCACCCGCAAAATAACCCGCTGGGCATTGGTGATTGCCATACCTTGTTGGGACTCAAATGCTGTGGCAGCAATGCGCAGCGCCTCCTGTGCCAGATATTTTTCTGTGACATCGCTAAATACCAACACCACGCCCACGATGGCACCGATCTCATTGCGAATCGGTGCGGCACTGTCGGCAATCTGGTACTCACGACCATCACGGGCCAGCAAAACGGTATGGTTAGCCAACCCAACGACCTCCCTGCGCTCCATGACCAATTGCACCGGATTGCTCACGGGAAGCCGGGTCAGGGCATTGATAATGCAGAAAACCTCGGTCAAAGGCTGACCGAGCGCCTGAGCCAAAGGCCAAGCCGTCAGGCGCTCGGCCGTTGGATTCATGCGGGTAATCAAGCCTGCGGCATCGGTCGCGATCACCGCGTCACCAATCGAATGCAAGGTAATAGCGAGACTTTGCTCACTGGCCTTTTGCGCAGCCTGTGCTAATTTGCGATCCCTGATTTCTTGGCTCAGTTTGCGATTCCAAATACCAAAACCCAATAAAACCACAGCAAAAACTGCCAACGCCTGCCAAAGCAAAGTGTAATCAAAACCATACTCGTAGCGAATCGGTACCCATCGGCGGTGAATTTCATCACGCTCGGCCTCAGAAATAGAGTCCAGCGCCTTTTGTAAAATACCGGCCAAGGGTGCCCAATCTTTGCGCACTGCCATACGCTGCGTATTCACATAAGGTGTGGTACCAGCGATTTTAAGGTGCAAGGACTTTTCCCTTGTCTGGTAATAGCCAATAATCAACAAATTATCGATGAACGCATCAACCTCGCCCTGCTGTAAACGTTGCAAACCATCTAGACTGTTTTTCACTTTGACCAGTTGAATCTGCGGAAAATCTCTGGCTATCCATTCCATCACTGCGTAGCCACCCACCACCGCAACACGCTTGCCATCCAATTCGTGCATATTGGCAATGTAGGCCACGTGCTGCTGCGTAGCGATAACGACCGGGATATTCATGTAGGGCTTGGTAAAAGCCCAAAACTCCAACCGCTTAGACGTCTCTGTCACCGAAGTGGTCATATCAATTTCGCCCCGCTGTAGGCGTGTGTACCCTTCCTCCCAACTAAGATGGTTCACAACGTATTCAAAATTTTGGCCCAAGCGTTGCTCAATGAGCGTGGCGTAATCCTTCGCCATGCCCACTGGATTGCCGCGCTCGTCGGTGAATTCAACCGGTGCCCATTGGGGGTCTTGGAATACGCGAATCACCGGATGAGCGCGCAACCACTCCCGCTCCTGCTCTGTCAGGGAATCCAGAAATGGTGTCGAAATGCCTGATGTGGCCCCATGCGCGGTGGATGCGGACGAAGCAGACATCGCATTGGCTGCTACCGCGCACACCAGAAAAAAACCTGCCACGGCCAGATGCAACCATGCACCCCGCAGAGGATGTGCCCCCCCCACCGATACCGAATCACGTAAACCACGCATTCGAGAACTGACACTCAACCATCGAACTGCGCGGAGTGCTTGGCCTCTGTTCATACAGTGCTTTCGTAGGTGTCAGGCCATGCAGAGCCAGAGACCAGAAGTGAAGATATCCATCACCATCTCCAGTTGGCCGCCCAACAGTTTGTCGATTTGTTTGGCCCCTCCGTCATGGGCAAAAGCGTTGTTGATCGAGTCGTGGTTGATCACCAGCTCCTACGTGAGTTGCTTGACCAGCTGCTCCAACCATTTGCGCTGTACGGGTGTCCAAGGGGGCAGGATATAGATTTTTGCATGGCTTGGGCCACGCGCCGGTCAAAGGGCAGCAAGGCCTTGCCCAATAGCGCCTACACGAACGAGTGTTCGGCAAGAAAGCTAACATTGCTGCCCATTGCTGAGAGCCGGATGCTGGCCCGTGCGCCGTGCGCCATGTGACTTCGGGCGTTCTAGAGGGGAGCAAAAAAGCGCCAGCAGGCACAAGCCTCTGGCGCTGGGTTGGCAAGTGGCAGGCAGCAGGAATTTACCCGCTGCGCCGCTGGCTAGACAAGCGCTGCACCACATTCACCAGACGGTCGATTTCGTCAAAGGTGTTGTAAAACGCCAATGAGGGGCGTACCGTAGTCTCTACACCCATACGCCGCAAAATGGGCTGGGCGCAGTGGTGGCCGGTACGCACGGCAATGCCTTCTTCGTTCAGGGCCTCACCCACCTCGGCGGTGGTGTAGCCTGCCAACACAAAAGACATCACACTGGCCTTGTCAGCGGCGGTGCCAATCAGGCGCACGCCCCGAACATCTCCCAAAGCGCGCATCCCATAAACCAGCAGATCGTGCTCATAGCGGGCGATGTTTTCAATGCCGATGCGGTTCACGTAGTCAATGGCAGCACCCAAGCCTACGGCGTCAGCAATGTTGCCCGTACCGGCCTCAAACTTGTTCGGGATCGGCTGGAACACGGTTTTCTCGAAGGTGACGTCGGCAATCATGTTGCCACCGCCTTGCCATGGAGGCATATCTTCAAGCACTTCGCGCTTGCCCCACACCACACCGATGCCAGTCGGGCCAAACACCTTATGGCCGGAAAAGACAAAGAAGTCGGCACCGATGTCTT
This sequence comes from Burkholderiaceae bacterium, assembly GCA_019745615.1. Lineage (GTDB taxonomy): Bacteria > Pseudomonadota > Gammaproteobacteria > Burkholderiales > Burkholderiaceae_C > Simplicispira. The sequence goes on along the minus strand of JAIESZ010000119.1, from coordinate 631 downwards.
GCACGTCCACCCGCATATGCGAAATGGATTGCGCGCCATCAACCAGCGCCTTAGCCCCGGCACGGTGCGCCAACTCCACAATCTGCTTGACTGGCACCACGGTGCCCAAGGCGTTGGACACCTGCGTGACCGAGACCAGCTTGGTGCGGCTGTTGAGCAGCTTTTGGTACTCATCGAGCAGCACTTGGCCCGAATCATCGACCGGAATCACGCGCAGCTTGGCCCCTTTGGCCGCAGCCAGTTGCTGCCAAGGCACGATGTTGGCGTGGTGTTCCAAGTTGGAAACGATGATCTCATCGCCCTCACCAATGTGCTGCCAGCCCCAGCTTTTGGCCACCAAATTGATGGCCTCAGTGGTGCCGCGCACAAAGATCACTTCGTTCACATCGGGCGCGTTGATAAAGCGGCGCACCCGTTCCCGTGCGCCTTCGTAGGCGTCGGTGGCGCGGGCGGCCAGTTCATGGGCAGCGCGGTGGATGTTGGAGTTTTCGTGCTCGTAGAAGTAGGCGATGCGCTCAATGACCGATTTGGGCTTGTGCGTGGTGGCAGCGTTATCTAGCCAAGCCAGAGGCCGACCATTCACGCGCTCTTGCAACACCGGAAAATCGCGCCGCACCGCATGGACATCAAA
>JAIESZ010000341.1 GCA_019745615.1 Burkholderiaceae bacterium | reverse complement strand
TCTTGCTCTACCATGCGCTGACCATGCAATTGGAGAATGCGGCTATCGGCAAAGCCACCGCTGATGGCCTCGCGCACCTTGGCCATGTCGGCCCCGCCCTTGGCGGCCAACAACAGTGCCTCGGCCACGGCCCCAATGGTGATGCCAACAATCATTTGGTTGGCCAGCTTGGTCAGTTGCCCCGTGCCATGCGGGCCGACATGGGTGGCCCGCCCCAGTGCCACAAACACCGGCTGCGCACGGGCAAAATCTGCCGCCTCGCCCCCCACCATGATGGCTAAGGTACCCGCTTCAGCGCCCACCGTGCCGCCAGAGACAGGAGCATCCAAACAAGCCACGTCTTGTGCTTGCAAGCGCAAAGCATGGTCACGCGCCTCGCGGGGTTGGATAGATGCCATATCCACCCACAGGCTGCCCGGACGCATGGCGGCTGCCGCCCCTTGCTGGAACAACACATCAGCCACCACCGGGCCGTTTTCTAACAGACTGAGCACGATGTCGGCAGCACGCACGGCATCGGCAGCGCTTTCATGCACGATGGCTCCGCAAGCGGCCAGTGACTCGGCTTTGGCACGGGTGCGGTTCCAGACCTGCACACGGTGCCCAGCAGCACACAAACGCTGGGCGATGGGTAGGCCCATCATGCCAATGCCCAGCACTGCCAGCGACAGGGGAGATGCCTCATTGATTTTCATTTAATTGAACCCTTGACCACTGTTGAACCGACGTGCGATCATACAACAGTCGATTAAATAAAGATGATACTTCTTCTTATAAACCTACTTTTTGACTATGCACGATTCTTTAAAAAACAAGAACATTCTTCTTATCGATAAATTATGCAATCAAATTAAGATGTGTGTCAAGCAAGAGGAATGGAGTAAGGCTGAATTGAATTGTAACTCACTACTACAACTAGATGCAACCCATCTCATAGCCCACGAAAATCTTCCTCTCTCCCTTGCCAACCAAGGAAAAAAGAAAGAGGCAAAAATAATCTACGAGAAAGCACTTGCAATTTATCCAAATGCAGGAAACATTATTACCAATTATTCTATTTGCCTGGGCGATCTAGGATTATTTGAAGAATCAACTACACAAGCAGAAAAAGCCGCTACACAAAATCCTAACGATCTGATTTACCAAATCAACTGGATGGCTGCATGTATCAAATCTAGAAGATATGGAACTTCTATCAGAATAGGAGAGCAAATAATCAAATTACCCAACACTAGGCCAGAGATAAAAAATATTATACTCAACAACCTAGCTAACGCTTACCGAATCACTGGAAAATCAAGGGAAGCAATACGTGCATTTCGGCAAGCAATAGATCTTGCACCAGAATTATTAGATACGCACACCAATCTCCTCCTTACCATGCACTCAGAACCCACAGTCAGTGACATGGATATCTTAGAGGCTGCAAAAAATTACTCTCTGCAAGTAGAAAAAACAACAATTCATACTACGCCACTGCCATTTCCAAAAGACCAAAATCCACATAAAGTACTGCGCATTGGCTTTATATCCCCCGACTTCAGAAAACATCCTGTTCTTTATTTTATTGAAGGTCTGCTAGCCCAATTAGACCGCAGCAAGTTTCATGTGGAATGCTTTTCTTTAAGCCACCAAGAAGATGAAGCAACGGAGCGAATTATCAGCTACAGCAATGGTTTTTTCTTGATTGCTGGATGGAAAAATTTAGATCAGGTAAGTTTCATTCGCAATCGCCAAATTGATATTATGATTGATTTGGCAGGCCATACCGCCGATAGTGGATTGGCCATATTAGCACACCGCTGCGCTCCAGTTCAAGTGACTTGGCTTGGATTTCCTGGAACCAGCGGACTCAGCACCATCGATTGGCGGATTACAGATCGAGTAGCATCTCCTGCATCTGATGACATTTTTTATACCGAACGCTTGATTCGGTTGCCAAAAATTTTTTGTGTTTATCGACCATTAGCACGCTGTATTCCACTACGTTACACCGAAGCATACCAAGTCAAAGAGTCACCCGCACTGCGCAAAGGCTATATCACTTTTGGTTGCTGCAATAGCCCCGCCAAATTCTCCGAAGATATTTTAAACATCTGGAGCAGAATCCTTTTAGATATTCCTACATCGCGTCTACTGATTGAAGCCACAGGAATCTCTGAGGACGAACCCAGAAATCAACTAATCAGTCGCTTAATTGGTTGCGGAATTCCAGAATCACGAATCATCCTTATTCAAAGAAAATATGAAAATCAATATCTTACTTACCATGACATCGACATTGCACTCGACACTTATCCACTAACAGGAGGCACAACCACGTTCGATACTCTGTGGATGGGAGTACCACTCGTCTCCTTAGCAGGCTCCGGATTTCGATCCAGAATGTCTACATCTATTATCAGTGCCCTTGGATATCCACAATGGATTGCCCAAAACCCTGATGAATATGTACAAATTGCTAAAAACTTGAGTCAGAACATATCACACCTGAACAGCACACGGCTGCAACTACGCCAACGAATGAAAAATAGCCCCTTGATGGATGAGCTTGGATTTTCACGTCTCTTTGGTCGCATGCTTCGAGACTTGTGGTGGCACTGGTTGACAGACCATGAACATACAGTCAATTCCGAACTTCCAACACATGAAAGAGTCACTCTGTACGAACATCAGTTTGCACAATGGCGCCTAAGTGAGCCACCGGATCAGTCATCGATCCGTGTCTGTCTCTCAGTGGGAAAGGCTATTACATTAGAGCAGGCATATGAACATTTAGATGTGCTGCTGGAGCGTGCGCGACAATCGCCGGATATACCTGAAACATGGAATGCACTGGAAAGATGGGCATGGACTGTCCTCGCAGCACGCCCTGATGACAAACGGGCAGTACTTGCTTTGGCCCACTGCGCACAAGCGCGAGGACACCAAGGTACAGCAGAGACACATCGAATGCTGGCAGATTCATTTACTTAGAGCGTGTTATGCATTCGAAGAGTTCAGGAGCAGGGGGCGTGTCCGAATTTTTGTGTAAACGGTTCGGACTTCAGTGGCTAGAGATACGCTCTCCGAACTGAATAGTAAATCGGGTCAAGGCCGCTTTCCCATCCCGGATGGGCATCGTCCACTTCTGACTGATGTTGCGCAGGGCCAGATAGAACAGCTTGGACAGGCCCATGTTCACCGACTCGATCGCGTTAGTGGTGTGAATAACCTTGCCGATTTCGGGCAAGTAATCGAAGAAGGTAATTCGTCGGCTTCAGTTGCGCCTCCACGATTGTCCGATAGGCAGGTAACAGGCGTCCCACTCGGCCTCGAACTCATCTAGGCGCAGGTCGACCGCGACCTCTTTGCGCTGCTTCCATGAGACGTAGTTCAGGCTGTGGTGCACCATAGTGCTTACAGACAGGCCAGCTCGCGTCGGCGGTGGATTGTCGGTTTACACAAAATTCTGCACCCCTCTGATTACAGGGTAAACCCTGATGTGGAACCCCACACTTGGCGAAATAGTGCCTCCCCCCTATCGTCACGGGTATCGGCCAGCGCGACAACCAGCGCTGTTTCCACTCACTTTTAGCAGGGGACACCCATGTCGTCACCAACAGCGCAGCGCAAGCCGCTTTATCAATCCCTTTATGTTCAGGTACTGATCGCCGTGATCGCGGGCGTGTGCTTGGGCCACTTTTATCCACAACTGGGGGCCGATATGAAGCCCTTGGGCGATGGCTTCATCAAGCTCATCAAGATGATCATTGCCCCGATCATTTTCTGTACGGTGGTGGTGGGTATTGCCGGTATGGAAGACATGAAAAAAGTCGGCAAGACCGGCGGCTTGGCTCTGTTGTATTTTGAAGTGGTCTCTACCTTGGCGTTGGTCATTGGCTTGGTGGTGGTCAATGTGCTGCAACCGGGCAGCGGTATGCACGTCGATCCCAGCACGCTCGATACCAAGGGCATTGCGGCCTACACCGCCCCCGGCAAGATGCAGGGCACGGTCGATTTTTTGCTGAACGTGATCCCCTCCTCGGTGGTCGATGCCTTTGCCAAGGGTGAAATCCTGCAAGTGTTGCTGTTCTCGGTGCTGTTTGGCTTTGCACTGCACAAGTTTGGTGGCCGTGGCACGCTGGTGTTTGACTTTATCGAGCGCTTCTCCCATGTGCTGTTTGACATTGTCGGCATCATCATGAAGGTAGCCCCGGTAGGTGCCTTTGGTGCGATGGCTTTTACCATCGGCAAATATGGTGTGGCCTCGCTGTTCTCGCTGGGCAAGCTGATGGGCGCTTTCTACCTGACCTGCCTGCTGTTTGTCTTTATCGTGCTGGGCACCATCAGCCGCCTGCATGGCTTTAGCATCGTCAAATTCATCCGCTACATCAAGGAAGAATTGTTGATTGTGCTGGGCACCTCGTCGTCCGAGTCGGTGCTGCCCCGCATGATGGAAAAACTGGAAAATCTGGGCGCACGCAAATCGGTGGTCGGTTTGGTGATTCCCACTGGCTACTCTTTCAACTTGGATGGCACCTCGATCTACCTGACGATGGCGGCGGTGTTCATCGCCCAAGCCACCGACACTCCCATGACGCTGACCCAGCAACTGACGCTGCTGGCGGTGCTGCTGCTCACCTCCAAGGGCGCGGCAGGCATTACTGGCAGTGGTTTTATTGTGCTGGCGGCCACGTTGTCGGCGGTGGGTGGCGTACCGGTGGCCGGTTTGGCGCTGATTTTGGGCATTGACCGCTTTATGTCCGAAGCCCGCGCCCTGACCAATCTAGTCGGCAATGGCGTCGCTACCTTGGTAGTGGCCAAATGGACAGGCGATTTGGATATGCAGCGCTTGCAACAAGGGTTGGATTCACCCACCATGATTGAGGCACAAGAGCCTGAGGCGCTGATGGACGAGCGCGAAGAACACATGGCCGTGGCACCCGCCACCCGCTAAACACTACGGGCATGGCCCCAAGCCGTGGCAGACTGTTGTGGTCTGCCACGGCTTTTGTGTTTTAGGCCGCCTCCGGCGGCGACAGTTCCAAGCCACAGGCACGTATATCGGCCACCGTGGTGGCCAAGGCTGCGGCGGAATCTACCCCCAGTTTCTCAAACACTTTGGCGCGGTGTACCTCTACCATGCGCTCGGATACATTGAGTTTGGCGGCAATCACCTTGTTCAAGTCGCCAGCGGCCACCAGCACCGCCACGCGGCGTTGCTGTGGCGTTAGGCTTTCCACCAACGATTGCAAAAACTGGCTGCGTTTGGC
>JAIESZ010000242.1 GCA_019745615.1 Burkholderiaceae bacterium | reverse complement strand
GCCGGTGCCGGTGCCGAACTGGTTACCACCGAAATGGTGGCTTTTGAGTGGATCGGCAGCTGTGAACACCCGGCCTTCAAAGACATGCTGGCACTGGTGAAATAAGCGCCTGACGGCACCGGGTATGGCACACTCGCCCGATTTTTGATTGCTGCCGCAAGGCCCACTGTTTTCAGCCATGCAAAAAATCATCGGGCAAATTGCCATAGAAATCCGCGTCACAGCGCAGCAGGTGCAAACCGCCGTCGAGCTGCTCGACAGCGGTGCTACGGTGCCGTTTATCGCCCGCTACCGCAAAGAAGCCACACAAGGGCTGGACGACATCCAATTGCGTGAAATTGAGGCCCGCCTGTCTTATCTGCGCGAGCTAGAAGACCGGCGCGCCACGGTACTCAAAGCCATTGATGAGCAGGGCAAGCTCACCGATGCCCTGCGCGTGGCCATTGCCACTGCGCCCACCAAGCAAGAGCTGGAAGATATTTACCTGCCGTTCAAGCAAAAGCGTCGCACCAAGGGCCAGATTGCCAAAGAAGCGGGCATTGAGCCACTGGCTGACAAGCTACTGGCCGACCCCACGCTCAACCCAGCCACTGAGGCGTTGGCTTTTTTGCGCCCAGCGCAAACTTTGGACGACGGCAAACCCGGCCCCGATTTTTCTACCGTGCCTGCGGTGCTGGATGGGGTGCGCGACATCCTATCGGAGCGCTGGGCCGAAGACGCCGTGCTGGTGCAATCCTTGCGCGAATGGCTGTGGGCCGAGGGCCTGCTGCGCAGCAAGAAAATCGACGGCAAGAACGAAACCGACCCCGAAGTAGCCAAGTTTCGCGATTATTTTGACTACGACGAGCCGATAGGCCGCGTGCCTTCGCACCGGGCGTTGGCGGTGTTTCGGGGCCGAACGCTGGAAATTCTGGACGCCAAACTGGTGCAACCCATCGAGCCTGAGCCGGGCCGCCCCAGTTTGGCCGAAGGCAAAATCGCCCTGCACCTGCGCTGGAGCCACGCCAGCCGCGCCGCTGATGATCTGATCCGCAAATGCGTAGCGTGGGCATGGCGCGTCAAACTCAGCCTATCCACCGAGCGCGATTTGTTCTCACGCTTGCGCGAAGAAGCGGAAAAAGTCGCCATCAAGGTGTTTGCCGACAATCTGCGCGATTTGCTGCTGGCCGCCCCGGCGGGCCCACGGGTGGTAATGGGGCTCGACCCCGGCATCCGCACTGGCGTGAAGGTGGCAGTGGTTGATGCCACAGGCAAGCTGGTCGATACCCACACGGTATACCCCCATGAGCCACGCAAGGATTGGGATGGTGCCCTGCACACCTTGGCGCAGTTATGCCAAAAACATGGCGTCCAACTGATTGCGATTGGCAATGGCACCGCCAGCCGCGAAACCGACAAGCTGGCCGCTGACCTCATCAAGCTGCTCGAAAAAGCCACGCCTGCCGTCACCGGGGTGCAAAAAATCGTCGTCAGTGAGGCCGGGGCCTCTGTGTACTCAGCCAGCGAATACGCCAGCCAAGAAATGCCCGATGTAGATGTCAGTTTGCGCGGCGCGGCCAGCATTGCCCGCCGCCTGCAAGACCCGCTGGCCGAACTGGTCAAAATTGACCCGAAAAGCATTGGCGTCGGCCAGTACCAGCACGACGTCAATCAAAGTGAGCTGGCCCGCACCTTGGGCACGGTGGTCGAAGATTGCGTCAACTCGGTGGGCGTCGATCTGAACACCGCCAGCGTACCGCTGTTGTCGCGGGTGTCGGGGCTATCCGCCAGCGTCGCCAAAGCGGTGGTGCGCTGGCGCGAGGCGCACGGGGCCTTTCGCAACCGCAAACAATTGCTTGAAGTGGCAGGCTTGGGGCCAAAAACCTTTGAACAGGCCGCTGGCTTTTTGCGCATCCGTGGAGGTGACAATCCGCTGGACATGACCGGCGTCCACCCCGAAACCTATCCGGTAGTGCAAGCCATCATCGCCCAGACCGGCAAACCCGTGGCCGAGCTGATGGGCCGTGCTGAGATGCTCCAAACGCTGCGCCCAGAGCTGTTTGCCAATGCGCAGTTTGGCGTTATCACGGTGCAAGATATTCTGGGCGAGCTAGAAAAGCCGGGCCGCGACCCACGCCCAGACTTTAAGGTGGCACGCTTTAACGAGGGTGTCGAAGACATCAAAGACCTGCGCGAAGGTATGGTGTTAGAGGGCACCGTGAGTAACGTGGCCCAGTTTGGTGCCTTTATTGATTTGGGTGTGCATCAAGATGGCTTGGTGCATGTGAGCCAGTTGGCGCACAAGTTTGTCACCGATGCCCGCGAGGTGGTAAAAACCGGCGATATCGTCAAGGTCAAGGTGCTCGAAGTGGATGTGGAGCGCAAACGCATCAGCCTGAGTATGAAGCTTGATGCCGCCCCCGCCCGCCGCGATAGCCCGCGTGACAACCGCTTTGCCGGGGCCAACCGCCAGCAACAACCTGCCCGTGGCCGGGAGGCACCAGCCGCCGCACCTTCGGCCATGGCCTCGGCCTTTGCCAAATTGCAGCAGCGCAAGGGCCACTGAGCGCCATGCACATGGAGTCTCTGCTCGACATGTCCCCGGCGCTGCCCAGTCTGCCACGCGCCGTGGCCTTGTTGATGACCGAGCTGGCACACGACGAACCCAATCTGCGCCGCATCAATCAACTGTTTGGCACCGACCCCGCGCTGGCCGCACGCCTGCTAGAACAGGCCAATCGTGCCGATTTTGGGCTATCGGGGCAGTTGGCAGGCATTCCAGAAGCGCTGGCGTTGCTGGATGTGCCCCATTTGCGTGCGCTGGTACAAACGGCCCCTTTGGGCACCACGTCTCGCTCGGTGCCGGGCATGAACTTGCAGCATTTTTGGCGTTATAGCCGCAACACCGCCAAGCTGGCGCGCTCTTTGGCAGGCACAGTGCGGCAAAACCCAGTGGCCGCCTATACCGCAGGCTTGCTGCATGGGCTGGGTGAACTGCTCATCCACTGGGGGCATCCAGACAAAATGCCCTCCATCAACGCACTACTGCCACCCCTAGACATCCGGCGCAGCAAGCTAGAACTGCGCATGTTGGGTTATTGCTATGGCGAGGTCAGCGCTGCACTGGCACGGCGTTGGCAGTTGCCACAGGAGGTGATTGACGCACTTAACTACCAAGATGCGCCATTTATCAACCAAGTGTACGAACCACTGGCTGGGGTCATCCACTTGGCCGCTTGGCGCGCCCGCGCCCGCGAAGCCGACATGAACGACAAAGAGCTGGCCGTGACCTTTCCTGCCGAGGTCGGGCTGGCCCTAGGGCTGGACATCGATATGGTGCTGCAACAAGACCCCATTGATTGGCACGCCCGCCCTTATGACGACTAATGCCCGCGTGCCAAGGCAGGGCCACGCCGCTTAGGCGTAGGTGTTGAGCTTAGTGCCCAGCGCGCCTGAAGTGGCGAGTTGGGTAGGCTGAGGCAAGGCTTGCAGCATGGTGGCAGCAGCCGACTCTTGCAAATCCATGCTTTTCTTGAGCACCTTGACACTGACGTCTTGCGCAGTTTTGGCTTGACTCATGCTGGTGGCAGTACTGATGATTTGGTTGGTAAGCGACACATCCATGACGAAACTCCTATAGTGGATGAATAAGATTTCAGTGTAGAAAGCATCGTTCCCAAATACAGCCAATCAATTGTATCAATTTGAAACAAATTCTCAGCCGATCAACGATCTCGTGCCCCCAGACATTGAGAGACCATGCGGAATTCACTTTGAAAGTCCGCACCATTGAACCTCTGATAAGGAAATATCGCCATGTCTTTCTTGAAAACCATTTTTGCTACTGCCTTGTTGAGCACTGCCGCTGTGTCGTTTGCGCAGGCTCCTGCTGCGGCTGAAGCCCCCGCCGCTGCGCAAGCTGCTCCTGCGGCCCAAGCTGCTCCTGCACAAAAGGCAGCACCCACAGTCCAAAAGAAAAAGCACAACCGCAAGAAGGCTGCCCGCAAGGTCAAGGCCGCTCAACCAGCAGCTGGTGAGTCTTCTGCTACCCCCGCCGCACCTGCTGCTCCAGCACCTGCCAGCAAGTAAGCCATTTGGCGCATCTTCTAGCCAATCGCTTGGCTAGGGGCAGTGCCCGGCAAAAAGCCACTCCGCTATAGGCAGAGTGGCTTTTTTCTTTTGACCTCAGGCCGTTTGCGCCTGAACCAGTTTCAGTTCTGCCATCATCTGCTCGCGCATAACGAATTTTTGTACCTTGCCAGTGATAGTCATGGGCATATCCTGCACCATGCGGATATAGCGCGGCACCTTGTAGTGGGCGATTTGGTCACGGCAAAAATCGCGGATTTCGTCCTCAGTGCAAGTTTGGCCGGGCTTAGGCACCACCCAAGCGCAAATTTCTTCGCCATACTTGGCATCGGGCACGCCAAACACCTGCACCGATTGCACCTTGGGGTGGCGGAACAAAAACTCTTCAATCTCACGCGGGTAGACGTTCTCGCCGCCCCGGATCAGCATATCTTTGGCCCGGCCCACAATGTTGCAATAGCCCTCGGCGTCAATCGTGGCCAAATCGCCGGTGTGCATCCAGCCATCTTGCACGGTTTCGCGGGTGCGCTCCTCATCGCCCCAGTAGCCTTGCATCACGGAGTAGCCACGCACCAGCAACTCGCCTTTATCGCCCACGGGCACCACTTGGCCTTCGGCATTGACCACCTTGGCTTCGAGCATGGGCTGGATACGGCCCACGGTAGAGACACGGCGCTCCAGCGGATCGGTGGTGGAACTTTGGAACGACACCGGTGAAGTCTCAGTCATACCATAAGCGATAGTGATTTCGGACAGGTGCATCTCGGCAATTACACGCTTCATGGTCTCAATCGGGCACGGCGATCCGGCCATGATGCCAGTGCGCAAGCGCGACAGGTCAAACTCGGCAAAGCGTGGATGATCGAGTTCGGCAATAAACATGGTGGGCACGCCATGCAGCGCCGTGCAGCGCTCTTCGCTCACCGCCTGCAAGGTAGCCACCGGCTCAAACGATTCGCCCGGAAACACCATCGTGGCCCCAGTGGAAACACAGGCCAATACCGCCAACACCATGCCAAAGCAGTGGTACAGCGGCACCGGGATGCACAGGCTGTCAGCTTCTGAAAAATCCATCGCTTGCGCGATAAAGCGCGCATTGTTCACCACATTGTGGTGCGTGAGCGTGGCCCCCTTGGGGTTGCCGGTGGTGCCACTGGTAAATTGGATGTTGATGGCGTCGTGGCA
>JAIESZ010000362.1 GCA_019745615.1 Burkholderiaceae bacterium | reverse complement strand
GTGTTGGCATCAAATAATTGGCTGCCGCAGCAGATGCAATGGTAGCTGCCATCGGCCCATTGCTGGTTGTATTTGCCGGTAAAGGGGCGCTCCGTAGCGGCATGGCGCGTCACTTGCAGCGCGCCGGGTTCAGCGCTCTTGGCTTGTAGTAGGGCTTGCCATTCGGCTTCGGTTTTTTGGATGGGAAAGGTCATGACGAGCAACTGATGGAGATGGAAGAGGCCCAAGCGGGCGGAAAATCAGCCCATGCTGCATGGTCTGTGTGGGCGTCGAAGGGGCGTTCCAGCACAGCCTGCAAGTTTTGGAGCACAGAAAAGTCGCCAAGTTTCGCGGCCTCGATGGTTTCTTCGGCCAGATGGTTGCGCAGCACAAAGCGTGGGTTGCTTTGCCGCATCGTAGCAGCCACCTGCTCCCGGTTTTCTGGGCCTAGCCGGGCAAGGTAAGTAGGCAACCAAGCATCAAAATCCACCGGGTCGAGCAGCAGGTCGCGCACTGGGGTAAAGTGGTCTTGGGCCACCGCTTCGGACAGGCGGTGCCAGAAGATCGTGTAATCCACCCGTTGTAGCGCCAGCCATTGCAGCAACTGGCCCACCAGTGCCGTGTCTTGACTGCAAGGGACAGAGAGGCCCAATTTGGCGCGCATCTGTTGCAAGAACGCATCGCTAAACTGCTGGTGGTAGTCTGCCAAGGCGGCTTCGGCAATGGCCGGATCACCGATCAGCGGTTGCAGGGCTTGCCCCAGCCGGTAGAGATTCCAGCGCACCACCTCAGGTTGGCGGTGGAAGGCATAGCGGCCTTGGTTATCACTGTGGTTGCAGATATGGCCGGGGTCAAACGTATCCAAGAACTGAAACGGGCCGTAATCAAGCGTTAGGCCCAAAATGCTCATGTTGTCGGTGTTGAGGACGCCGTGGCAAAAGCCCACCGCCTGCCATTGCGCCACCAACGCGGCACTGCGTTGGCACACCACATGAAGCAGTGCCGCATAGGCGTTGCCAGCAAAGCGCTCGTTGTGCCTGCAATCTGGATAGTAGTGGTCGATGACAAAATCGGCCAGTTGGCGTAGTTCTGACCATTGTTGGCGGGCCGCAAAGTGTTCAAAGTGCCCAAAGCGGATAAAACTCGGTGCAACCCGTGTCACTACGGCAGCGGTTTCGCGGGTTTCGCGGTACACCGGCTCAGGCGAGCCAGTGATGCACAGCGCTCTGGTGGTGGGAATGCCCAGTGCGTGCATGGCCTCGCTGCACAAAAACTCACGAATACTGGAGCGCAGCACTGCCCGGCCATCACCTCCGCGCGAATAGGGGGTGCGCCCGCTGCCTTTGAGTTGCAATTCCAAGTGCCCGGTGGGGGTTTGCACTTCACCCAACCAGATAGCCCGGCCATCGCCCAGTTGTCCGGCCCAGTGGCCAAACTGGTGCCCGCTATAGACGCTAGCCAGCGGTGTGCTACCTGCCAAGGGTAGATTGCCGCTGAAGGCGTGCAGGGCAGCATCAGATGGCAGCCAGTCGGCTTGGAGCCCCAGCAGTTGTGCGGTGCTTTGGCTGATGCCCACCCAGTAGGGGGCTGGCAAGGGTGTAGGAGCCAGCCGGGTAAAGAAGGCAGGGTTGAGGCTGGCAAAGCGGTTGTGCCAGACCCAGCCTGCATCGGCCAGCGGTGGACTATCGGCAGATGGGTTCATGGCGTCGATTGTCGTTGCCCAAGGGCAGGCACAAGGGGGGCAGGGTTAAAGCGTGTGCATGGGCCAAGCCGCTAACATGCCTGCCGCCTATGTTGATTTGTACCTTCATCTCTATTGTTTTTATGCCACCCATGAAGAAGGATGGATTGGGCGATGGCTTTGGTGGCCCCGCGAAGGAGCACGACTGATGGGTTGGGAGTGGCTGTTGGTATCCTTGCTCAATGGCATCAGCTATGGGCTGTTGCTGTTTATGCTCAGTGCTGGCCTCACGCTGATTTTTAGCCTGATGGGGGTGCTCAATTTTGCCCACGCCAGCTTTTATATGCTGGGGGCGTATGTGGGCTACAGCTTTTCGACATGGTGGGGGTTTTGGTGGGCCTTGCTGCTGGCCCCGTTGGCCGTGGGGGTGCTGGGGGCGCTGTTGGAGCGCTATTGTTTGCGCCGTGTGCATCGCTTTGGCCATGTGCCGGAGTTGCTGTTGACGTGGGGGCTGTCGTATCTGGTGCTCGAAGTAGTGCAACTGCTGTGGGGGCGCTCTACCGTGCCCTACACCTTGCCGCAGGCTTTGCAGGGGCCGTTGTTTAGCCTGTATGGCGTGCAGTTTCCTAAGTCACGCGCTTTTATCATGCTGGTGGCCCTGTTGATGTTGGCCTCGGTGTGGTTGCTGCTCACGCGCAGCCGTGTCGGTTTGGTGATTCAAGCCGCTTTAGAGCACCCCAACATGGTGCAGGCACTGGGGCACAACGTCCCACGTGTCTTGATGCTGGTGTTTGGCTGCGGTTGTGCCTTGGCGGCCTTGGCGGGCGTCATTGGTGGCAATACTTATGTCACAGAGCCGGGCATGGCCGCTTCGGTCGGGTCGATTATTTTTGTCGTGGTGGTGGTGGGTGGTATTGGCTCGCTGGCCGGTGCTTTCTGGGCCTCTTTATTGATTGGCCTGTTGCAAACGCTGGCAGTAGCGATGGATACCCCTCTATCGTCGCTGTGGGGCGCTGGGCCATTGGGGCAGCTGACGGTGGCGCAACTGGCACCCATCTTGCCCTATGTGTTGCTGGTGCTGGTGTTGGTGCTGCGTCCGCAGGGCCTGTTGGGCCAGCGCCAAGATTGAGGGAATAGTTTTGTCTTTGCCATTATTTGCGCGCTACAGGGCTTGGGTTGGTGGCGCGGTGCTGGCCTTGCTGGCGCTGGCTTGGCCTTGGTGCTTGCAGAGTAGTTTGGCCCTGAGCATGGGGTCGCAGATGGGCACGCTCATCATCATTTGCTTGAGTTACAACATTTTGCTGGGGCAAGGCGGTATGTTGAGCTTTGGCCATGCTGTCTATACCGGCTTGGGGGCTTTTATGGCCGTGCATGTGATGAATGCTGCCAGCCAAGGCGGGCCGCTGGTACCGCTGATGCTGGTGCCTTTGCTGGGCGGCTTGGCTGGGCTGGTTTGCGCTGCGCTGCTGGGCTTTGCCGCCACGCGCCAATCGGCCACAGTGTTCTCGATGATTACTTTGGGCTTGGGCGAGCTGGTAGCGGCTGTGGCGCTGATGTTTCCAGCATGGTTTGGCGGCGAGAGCGGCATCAGTAGCAACCGGGTTTATGGTGCGCCGTGGTGGGGTATCACTTTTGGCCCAGCGCTAGAGGTCTATTACTTGATTGCCGCTTATGCCCTGCTGTGTACTTTGGCAATGTGGGGCCTGACGCAAACGCCGTTGGGCCGCATGTTGAATGCGGTGCGCGACAACCCAGAACGTGTCGCCTTTATTGGCTACAACCCACAGCGCGTGCGCCATATCGCCTTCATCATGGCAGGCTTTTTTGCGGGCATTGGTGGCGCACTGGCGGCGATTCACTTAGAGATGGTGACGGCAGCCGATAGCTTTAGTATGGCGCGCTCGGGCCATTATTTGCTGTTTACCTTTTTGGGCGGGGCGGCATTTTTTGCTGGGCCTATTGTGGGTGCCGTGCTCATGGTGCTGACGCTGGTGTGGTGGTCGGAGCTCTCGGCGGCTTGGCTGTTGTATTTGGGGTTGGTGTTTATGGGCGTGGTGATGCTGGCTCCCGGTGGCTTGGCGGCGGTGCTGGTGGCCGGGTGGCGCTGGCTGGTCTTGGGGCAATGGCGGTTGTGTGGGCGCTGGCATGTGCTGCAAGCCTTGGCCGGGTTGCTGGCGCTGTTGGGTGGCTGCGCCTTTATAGAGTTGGCTTACCACTGGCAGCAGCAGGCCACGCTGGGGCCGCAGTTGCAGTTTTTTGGGGTTGCGCTGTATACCAACCGCTTTAGCCATTGGATGGTGGCCGCAGGGTGCTGCTTGTGTGGGCTTTGGGGCTGGATGTTGTGTCGTGGCAGAGTGGCTCGTGTTTTGCACACTGTTTCTATCAAGCCCAGCACCAGCACCGTATAATGAAGGGCTACGCGGGTGTAGTTCAATGGTAGAACGGCAGCTTCCCAAGCTTCATACGAGGGTTCGATTCCCTTCACCCGCTCCAGCGCCTTCCAAGCCCCGCCCTTTTTAGGAAAGGGGCTTTTTTGTTGCCGTAGTGTGGCTCTGTATTAATCGCGTGGTTCGTGCAGTGCAACGATCAGCATCGGTGCATCATCTCCCAGCACAGAAACTTTATAGCTGCTCTCCTTGAACGGCTTATTGTTAGCCACCAAACTCGTCTTGACGGTGTACTGCTTGCCTTTGGCATCAGTAGGTAAGCTAAATTTGGACTGGGTTTGGTAGCGTCCAGCGCCATCGACTGCCGTCATTTTTTCGGTACGTTCTTCTAGTAGCTGATTCTTTTCATCGTAAATAGCATACTTTTGTTGCACTTCTGGAACCCGATCGCCGTAGCCAATCAAGTCGGTATTAGAAGTGACTTGGAACTCATTTTTATTCGCGGCATGATTGGATGGATGGGTCATTTTTGTTTCAAATTTGACCGGCACTACTTCATTTTTTGGCGGGCGATAATCTTTGCCAATTTTTCCCGCCTTGACTTGGGCTTCATAATCATGATTGATGGTTTTGGCATCGGCTAGTTTTTTCGACTCAAAATACCAGCCCACCAAATACCCAGCAGCAGCACCAATGGCTGCGCCTACCAAACAACCTTGACCAGATTTGCTGCTTGTAGCAGAGCCAACAGCACAGCCAGCAGCAGCACCAATCAGAACACTGGTAATTTTTGGATCGAAGGACAAACTGCCATCTGGATTGGTGGCGCAGGCAGATAAAAGCATTGCACCAGCCAATGCAGTGGCCATAGAACGCAGTCGATGTTTTGTGTGCATACAATTTCCTAAAATTACTTTACAACAATAGCAATCGGGTCATCAATGCCATGATCGCTGATGTAAGGCCGCTGCTCATTGTCAGTGAGTTCTCGCACTCTACGGGTCACATAGCGTTTGAGGGTGGTCGGATAAACCATTTTATCGCGTGGATCTTCGGCTTCGCCACGCAAGCCTTCAATCAGTGCTTTGGTAAAGGCACCGTTGCCCCAATCGTCTTTTTCTTGCGACAACTCTTTGGCGGTAGACGAGGCAAACACAAT
>JAIESZ010000259.1 GCA_019745615.1 Burkholderiaceae bacterium | reverse complement strand
TAGGGCTGCAAACGCGAGAGCAAGGGATTCATACCCCTGATTATCGGGGATGTCAGTGGTACGCAAGCAACTGTCTTGACCATGCCGCCTTCCTTGTTAGTAGCTCGCGGGCGCTGCGGCGGGGATGGTGTTGCTTAAAAATATGACTTTGGAGACAAGCCCATGTTCGAATTTTCATTGTTGCACCCAGGGGTGTGGCTGATGCGGCGTTTGCGTTTGCCAGCAAAAATGTTGCTGTTGGGCAGTGTTTCTGTGCTGGGCGGGCTGGCGCTGGGGGTGGGTAGAGCGCTGGAGGTTAGTACCAGCGGGTTGTGGGTCATTGCCGCTGCGGCTTTGGTGCTGCTGTGGTACGGTTTGCTGGCGCTACATGCCAGCTTGGTGGCTGATTTTCGGGTGCTGGCCTCGGCCATGCAAGAAGCCATTGCAGGCAATCTATGTGTGCAGGTGCCAGTGCATGGCCGCGATGAGCTGGCGGGGCTGGCGGGCTTGTTTGATCGATTGGTGCTGACTTTATCCGCGATGGTGGCCGATATCCGTAGCAATGCGGCGCTGGTGGCTACCGCCGGTCAAGGGTTGGCAGTGGACAGCCGTGCACTAGAGGCACGCACGGAGCAGCAGGCGGCCAATGTGGCGCAAACGGCGGCCAGCGTGGAGCAAATGTCGGCCTCGGTGCAAAACAGTGCCCAAGCAGCGCGCATGGCCGATGAGCACGCCAGCCAAGTCAGCCGCACGGCAGGCAAAGGTACTGAAGGTATGACGCTGGCGGTGCAGTCGGTGCAAACGATTGAGCAAGACGCCCGTCGCATGAATGAAATCATCAGTACGATTGATGGCATTGCCTTTCAGACCAATATTTTGGCGCTCAATGCGGCGGTAGAGGCTGCACGGGCCGGTGAGCAGGGCCGGGGCTTTGCCGTGGTGGCCTCTGAGGTGCGGATGTTGGCCGGGCGCTCTAGTGCCGCTGCCCGTGAAATCCGCACCCTGATCCAAACCACGGTGCAGCAGGTGGTGGCCAGTGCCGACACCATCCGCTCGGCGGGGGTGGGTATAGGCGTGATGGCCGCTGGCATCCAAGGCGTGGCGGATGCGATGTCTAATATTTCGGCTTCTACAGCGCAACAAAGCACAGGTCTGCAAGAAATCAGCCAAGCGGTGCGTCAGCTTGACCACATCACCCAAGAAAACGCCCACATGGTGGCGCAGGCAGTGCAGCAGGCCAATACGCTAGAAGACCGTGCCAACACCCTGACCGAGGCGGTGGCCCGATTCAGGCTGCAACAGGGCACAGCAGACGAAGCGGTGGCTTTGGTGCAGCGGGCGATGGCGTTGCGCCAGCGGATATCGGGAGATGCTTTTTTGCGCACTCTGACTGACCCAGCCCAGCCCTACTACGACCGGGACATGTATGTCTTTGTGCTCGACCCTAGTGGCCTGTACCACGCTTTTGGCGGCAATGTGCAGCGGGTAGGCACCAGAGTACAAGATGTGCCGGGCATTGCCGGTGATGAATTGGTGCACGATATTGTGGCCCAAGGCGACCGGGGGCCGGGCTGGGTGGAATACGATTTTCGCAACCCGGTCACTGGGGCCGTGCAGGCCAAGATGTCGTATGTGCTGCGCGTGGATGACAATCGCTATTTGGGCTGTGGCGTGTACAAAACGCTGGTGCAGCGCTAACGCTGCTGCCTACCAGCGCTGCAACAGGGCGTCTACTGCTTCGGCGTAGTCGGCAGCAGCGCGGCTCTTGGGTGCAAAGTAGCGCAAGGGCTGGCCGGCGGCAAAAGCCTCGGCCACGCGAATATCGTTGCGAATGCCGGGCAACATACGGTTGCGGCCAAACTGTTGGCCCAGCCCTTCTGTGACTTGGCGGTGCAGATTGACCCGTGCATCAAGCATCACCGGCAAAAAGCCCAGCACGCGCAAATTTTCATTGCTGCCCCGGCTGGCAATTTTGAACAACACCCGCGCCAGTTGCCGCACACCTTCTCCGGCCAAAAAATGTGGCACAAACGGAATCAGCACCCTGTCGCCCGCGCACAGGGCGTTGAGCAGCAGGGTATCGAGCGACGGCGGGGTATCGAGCACGATGGTGTCATAAGCCTCCATCAGCCCGCTGCTGTGCAGCGCATCGCGCAGCAGCAGCTCGCCCACTTGCACCGAGCCATGCTCAAACAGCGGATCGCCAGGAATCAGGTCTAGCCCCGGCCACGGTGTGTGAACCACCGCAGCCTCTAAAGCATGGCGTCCAGCTATAAAGCCGTGCAGTGTGGGCGCATCGCGGCCCACGGTGACACCGACACCATAGGCGCAATGGGCTTGGGTGTCCATGTCGATGAGCAGCACGCGCTGGCCCCGGGCATGGAGTTCGGCGGCAATATTGACCGCACTGGACGATTTGCCCGTGCCGCCCTTGCGGTTGCTGATGATGAGGGTGCGTGCCATGACCGTCAGAACAGTTCAATTTTGGGCCGTTGTCCATCAGCGGACTGTGTGCGCGGCACTGCACCCACAACAGCTTGGTGGGCATCTATCTGGCTTTGCATGACATAGTTCTTGATATGCGCGTCCAGCCGGTCTTTGAGCGTGGTCATGGTGTCAGGATCCCAAGGGGCATCCATTAACTGATCCGTGATGATTTGCAGGTGCTGGTCTAGCTCAGACATCGCGGCCTGCACATGCTCAACGCGCTGACGTAGCACATCATGAAATTGCATTTGGCCCATGGCCTCGGTCAGGAACTCTGACATCGCCTGGTGGCCATGACCGACCCCAGTGATGATTTTGGTCATGTGCTCGGATGCGGTCGTAAAGCGCTCTTGGATATCCTCGATGTCCGACAGCACTTGGCGCATATTGCCGGTAGAGGTACGGCGTTGGGTGGAGTCGAGCGCTTGCGCCAGTTCTGCATCCACACCATAAGTGGCTTTGGCAATACGCTCGGTAATTTCTTTGGCTGCAGCAGCGGTGCGCGTGGAGAGCTGGCGAATTTCTGTGGCCACTACGGCAAAGCCTTTGCCACTGGGGCCAGCCCGTGCTGCCTCAATGGCCGCATTGATGGCCAGAAAATTGGTTTGCTGCGCTACGCTGGCAATGACATCGACCAAGTTAGAGAGCTCTTTGATCTCTTGCAGATGCCGAATACGCTCGACATTCGATTTTTCGTCTTCCTCTTGCTTGTCCACAAACATTTTCAGGATGGAGCCAAGCTGACGGTCAATGAGCACCTTATCGTTGAGAATTTCGGTGACTTCGGAGCCTTTCTCTTGGGACGAGGCAATGCGCTGCATCTGCTCTAGCGAGGCACCGTGCATCTTGTCCATCAGTTGGATGATGGTGACCACATTTTCTTCAGCTTGCTTGAGTGCGCCTTCCAGTTGGCTGCGCATGACGCCCAAGTAAGGCACGACTTGGCGCATTTCTTCAGTAGCTACCTGAATTGGCATATGTTGTGCGCCGTGGTTGGAGCTTATCTGCGCAAGCCGTGCTCCACCCCAGTGCAATACCGAGCCCAAAGCGAAGGTGCCCAAGCTAGAGCCTAGCACCCAGAGCCACGGCCCCGAAAGCCACCACACGAAACCAGAGACCAACACCGCGGTGACGACTGATCCCACCAGCGAATACCCAAAGTTGGACGATGGAGAAGCTCCCATAATGTCAATTTCTCTCTGCAACGATGCTCAAGCGCCTGGAATGACTTGTTTCACAATGCGCACCAAGTCTGGCCCAGACACGGGCTTGACCAGCCAGCCGGTAGCACCGAGCTTCTTACTCTCGTCGCGTTTTTTCGGGTCACTCTCGGTGGTGAGGGTCAGGATGGGGGTAAAGCGAAACCCCGGCAGCAGCTTGATTTGCCGTATCAGTTCCATGCCGTCCATGCGCGGCATGTTGATGTCGGTGATGATGAGATGGGGTTTGAGACCGCTCTTGAGTTTGGTCAGCGCTTGCAGACCATCGCTGGCGGCCTCCACCTGAAAGCCATTGAGCTCCAAAGTGGATTTCAGGCTCATGGTCATGGTCAGGGAGTCATCAACAATCAGAATCGTTTTAGTCATGGTGGTGAGGGGCTCGCTTTAATGGCCCTGCGGGATAAAAATAGATTGAAGGAATTGTTGCAGTATGGCGTCGGTGGGCCAAGCGTCGATGCGTACCTGTGCCGCCAGCAACACTTGAATGTTGGCCGGGTGCAGGTGCTCGCAGGCAGAAAAATCAGCGCTAATGCCTGATTTTTTTTGCAGCCAGCCCAGCAGATTTTCGGCCTCTTCGACCCCGACTATGCCTTTGAGCAGGACTTGTTTTTTGCGAAATTCAAGAGGCATCAGAGCATCTCCTTGATGTTGAGCACCATCAGCACCGAGCCGTCGCCCATCAGGGCAGAGCCTGAATACATACCCAGCCCGGCCAGCACCCCCGACAGCGGCTTGAGAATAATGTCTGCCGTTTCATGAAAATTGTCTACCAGCAGGCCCAGAGTTTCGTGGCCGATGCGCACTACCAGCACGGCGTATTCATTGTTGCTGTTGGTCAGGGGGGGAGCGGCCAAGCCCAGCAGCCGATTGAGCGATTTGAGCGGCACCACGCGGCCCCGCAGCACCGTGACCATGCCTTGCTTGATTTCGCGCACTGCCAAGCGTGGTAGGCGCACGGTCTCCACCACCATGTCGATGGGCACGCCAAAAATTTGGGCATCCGCCTCAATGGTCATGATGTTGGTCACGGCCATCGACAAGGGCAGTGACAGGCGAATGCGCGTGCCTTGGCCGCGCACGCTCTCTAGTGTAATGGTGCCATTGACGCGGTTAATGGCGGTGCGCACTACGTCCATACCGACACCGCGCCCAGACAATTCTGAGACCACCTCGGCGGTAGAAAACCCCGCCAAGAAAATCAGGTTGATGGCCTCTTGGTCGGTGATGCGCTCTAGTGTGGCCTCGTCGATCAGGCCTTTATCGTAGGCTTTGCGCTTCATCAGCGCAGGGTCAATGCCTTTGCCGTCGTCGCTGATTTCAATCACCACCCGGTCGGCCTCTTGGCGCGCCACAATTTTGAGCGTGCCTTGGGCCGGTTTACCGGCGGCGATGCGCACTTCGGGCAGCTCTAGGCCGTGGTCCATGCTGTTGCGCACCAGATGAATGAGCGGGTCGCCCATCGCCTCAATGATGTTTTTGTCGGCGGCGGT
>JAIESZ010000175.1 GCA_019745615.1 Burkholderiaceae bacterium | reverse complement strand
TCACCTTCTTTGATGTCGTTGTAGTTCTTGAGCTTGATACCGCACTCGAAGCCTTCTTTGACTTCCTTGACGTCGTCTTTGAGGCGGCGCAGGGATTCGACGTCGCCAGTGTAAATGACGATGTTGTCGCGCAGCAGGCGGAAGCGGCAATTGCGAATGACTTGGCCCGAAGTGATATAGGAACCGGCGACGGTACCAATCTTGGACGCCACGAACACGGTGCGGATCTCTGCCGTCCCCAGTGCTTCTTCGCGCTGCTCAGGAGCCAACATGCCCGACATGGCCGCCTTGACCTCATCTACCGCATCGTAAATGATGTTGTAGTAGTGGATATCAACGTCGTTGCCTTCAGCTGTCTTGCGAGCGCCAGAGTCAGCACGCACATTAAAGCCGATGACGATGGCCTTGGAGGCAATAGCCAAGTTGATGTCGGACTCGCTGATACCGCCCACGCCCGCATAGACCAGCTGCACGCGGATCTCGTCGGTAGACAGTTTGAGCAGCGAGGCACCCAGTGCTTCTTGCGAGCCTTGCACGTCGGCCTTGATGATGATGGGCAGGGTTTTGACCTCGCCCGCCGTCATATCGGCAAACATGTTTTCGAGCTTGGCTGCTTGTTGCTTGGCCAACTTGGTGTGACGGAACTTACCAGCGCGGTAGGTAGCCACTTCACGAGCGCGGCGCTCGTCAGACAGCACGACAAAGTCGTCGCCCGCCTGCGGCACTTCGGTCAGACCTTGGATTTCTACCGGGATGGATGGGCCTGCCGTCTTGGCAACTTTACCTGCTTCGTCCAACATGGCGCGCACGCGGCCAAAAGTTTGACCCGCCAGCACGATGTCACCCACCTTGAGCGTACCGGACTGCACGAGTACGGTAGCCACGGGGCCACGGCCTTTATCGAGCTTGGCTTCAATCACCAAACCCTTGGCTTGGCTGTCCACCGGGGCCTTGAGTTCCAGCACTTCGGCCTGCAACAGCACTTGCTCCAGCAGCTCGTCAATGCCCATACCGGTCTTGGAGGACACCGCCACGAAGGGCGATTCACCACCGTACTCTTCGGGCACCACCTGCTCAACCACCAGCTCTTGCTTGACGCGCTCAGGGTTGGCATCGGGCTTGTCGGCCTTGGTGATGGCGACGACGATAGGAACACCTGCCGCCTTGGCGTGCTTGATAGCTTCCTTGGTCTGGGGCATAACGCCATCGTCGGCTGCCACCACCAAAATCACGATGTCGGTGGCTTGGGCACCACGGGCACGCATGGCGGTAAACGCCTCGTGGCCGGGGGTATCCAAGAACGACACCATGCCGCGTGGGGTTTCGACGTGGTAGGCACCAATATGCTGGGTAATACCACCAGCTTCACCGGTAGCCACCTTGGTGCGGCGGATGTAATCCAGCAGCGAGGTTTTACCGTGGTCAACGTGGCCCATCACCGTCACGACGGGGGCGCGTGGCAGCAACGGTACATCTTGCTGTGCTGCATCGTCGGTGAAGGCTTCTGGATCGTCCAGTGCCGCCACCACAGCCTTGTGGCCCAATTCTTCCACCACGATCATGGCGGTATCTTGGTCTAGCGGCTGGTTGATGGTGACCATCTGGCCCATCTTCATCAGCGCCTTGATGACTTCAGATGCCTTGATCGACATCTTGTGCGCCAGTTCAGCCACGGTAATGGTTTCGGGCACATGCACTTCAATGATGCGCGCCTCGACCGCTGCGGCGTGGGCGTGTTGGTCATGGCCGCCACGGTCGTTGCGGTCATTGCCACGGCGGCCCTTAGGGGCAGCGCCGCGCCAAGAACTGCCACCACGACCAGCACCACCGGCGGTATCGCCACGGGTCTTGATTTCTTTCTTTTTGGCCGGATCACCCGCCCAGCTGGACGACAATTTGGCCGACTTGACCTCTTTGCCTGCACCAGCAGGAGCACCACCGGGAGCCGGAGCACGCCCAGCAGCAGCGCCGGGAGCAGCAGCAGGCTTGTGCAAGGTGCCTTTTTTGGCATCCGCAGCAGGCTTGGGCGCAGGTTTTGGCTCTTCGGGCTTTTTAGCCACCAGCACCTTGGCTGGGGACGACAGCATCGAACGGATAGCAGCAGCTTCGGCCATGGCCTTGCGACGGCGCTCGTCCAAATCGGTGGCACGGGCAGATTCTTCTGCTGCGCGGGCCTTGGATTCTTCTTCGGCCTTGGCACGGGCAGCGGCTTGGGCAGCAGCACGGGCAGCAGCCTCGGCGGCTGCCTCCCGCGAGGCTTCTTGCTTCATGGCCGATGCTTGGGCCTTTTTGCGTGCTTCTTGGGCAGCATAGGCAGCGGCGCGCTCGGCGGCTTCGCGGTCGCGGCGCTCGCGCTCTTCGCGCTCTTTACGTTTGGCCGCCAGCTCTTGTTCTTCGCGGCTGAGGGACTCCACCTGCTGGCGGGCCTGCTCTTCGCGACGAACAAGTTCAGAATTTTGGTCTGGCGTCAAGGCAGTCTCTTCAACCTGTGAAGGCTCGGCGGGGGCAGCTGCATCTTCGGATGCGGAAGATTCGGGCGCATCTTCGCGCTTGACGAAGGTGCGCTTTTTGCGCACTTCGACCTGAATGGTGCGTGCCTTGCCCGTAGCGTCGGCCTGCTTGATCTCGCTGGTGGAGCGAGTGACCAAGGTGATCTTTTTACGATCGGCCGCATTGACGCCATGACTGGCTTGCAGATGGGCCAAGAGCTTCTGCTTATCAGACTCAGTCAGGGCATCCGACGCCCTGCTCTTGGTAACACCGGCCTGCTTGAGTTGCTCCAGCAGGGTTTCGGGGGATTTTTTGAGTTCGTTAGCGAACTCGGCAACGGTGGTGCTGGACATATGTGATTTGTACCTCCCTGACCTTTATTCTTGCCCTGCGAACCAGTGTTCGCGCGCCTTCATAATCAAGGCTTTGGCTTCTTCTTCGGACTGGCCGGTCAGGTCGGTCAGCTCGTCGATGGCCAGATCGGCCAGATCGTCGCGTGTATGAATGCCGCCAACCGCCAGTTGGGCAATCAGCTCAGGCGTTAGCCCTTCCAGATCACGCAGCTCTTGGGACACATCGTCCACGCTCTCTTCCCGTGCGATCTCCAGGGTGAGCAAGGCATCTTTGGCCCGCGCCCGCAGTTCGTTGACGGTATCTTCATCAAAGCTCTCGATTTCGAGCATCTCTTGCAGGGGCACATAGGCCACTTCTTCGAGGCTTTCAAAACCTTCAGCAATCAGGATGTCGGCCATTTCTTGATCGACATCGAGTTTTTCCATGAACAAGCGCCGAGCCGCATCGGTCTCAGTGGCTTGTTTTTGTGCCGACTCGGCGGCATCCATGATGTTGATTTTCCAACCGGTGAGGTCAGAGGCCAGACGCACGTTCTGGCCGCCACGGCCAATAGCAATGGCGAGGTTTTCCTCGTCCACCACCACATCCATGGCGTGTTTTTCTTCATCAACGACGATGGACTGCACGTTGGCCGGTGCCAAGGCGCCAATGACGAACTGCGCTGGGTCTTCTGACCAGAGCACAATATCGACACGCTCACCGGCCAGCTCGTTGGTTACGGCATTAACGCGGGTGCCACGCACACCAACACAGGTGCCGATAGGATCGACACGGCGGTCGTGCGAGACGACAGCAATTTTGGCACGGCTGCCGGGATCGCGGGCGCAGTTTTTGATTTCCAACAAGCCCTGTTCAATCTCAGGCACTTCGTTGCGGAACAGCTCGACCATAAAGGCCGGGGCTGAACGCGACAGAATGATCGGTGCGCCGCGCAGTGTCAGATCGACATCCATAATCATGGCGCGAACCCGGTCACCGCTGCGCAGATTTTCTTTGGGGATGGTCTCGTTGCGGCGCAAACGGCCTTCGACGCGGCCCGCCTCAATAATCAAATCGCCCTTGTCCATGCGCTTGACGGTGCCGGTGAAAATCTTTTCGCCACGCGACATAAAGTCGTTGAGCAGCATTTCGCGCTCGGCATCGCGGATTTTTTGCAGAATGACCTGCTTGGCCGCCATCGCACCAATGCGCCCAATGGGCAAAGACTCGACCGCTTCTTCGATGTAGTGGCCCACCTCGACGCCGGGGACGCGGTCTTGCGCGTCCATCAGCAGTTCTTCGGCTTCGGGGTTTTGCAGCCCGGCATCGTCAGGCACCACCAGCCAACGGCGGAAGGTTTCGTAGTTGCCACTATCGCGATCGATGGACACACGAATGTCCACTTCGCCTTCATAAAGCTTTTTGGTGGCCTGGGCCAGCGCCAGCTCGACGGCACCCAACACCACATCACGCTCGACGTTTTTCTCGCGCGAAATGGCTTCAACCAACATTAACAATTCGCGATTCATGCGACGACTCTCCTGTTTCCTTCACCTGCATTGGGCAGTTGGGCCATTTTGACCTGCGCTGCCCAGACGTTTTTTGCGCTCATTCGGTCTGACCGGGAGCCGCCAGCTGGCTGCGCCCCTTGAAATCGACAATCGGCGCTAGACGCGCATCGCGCAACTCATCGAGCGCAAAGCCCAGAGCCTGCAGCGGTGCGGGTACACGCTTTTTGCTGATTTTTTGACCCGGTTTAGGCGGCGGCTCGTCACTCCAGACAATTTGCCAGCCTCCGGCATCCGCTCGTTCAAGGGTACCGCGAAATTTTTTCCGATTGGCATGCACCTGCCCAGCAGCGGCAGCACCCATCGGGGCTTTGAGGGTGATGTCAATGACCTCACCCAAAAAACGCTCAAAGTCTTGCGCATGGCGCAAGGGCCGGTCAATGCCCGGCGAGGAGACTTCAAGGCGCTTGTAATCTACGCCATCGACTTCGAGGGCAAATTGCAATTGGCGCGTGACCTTTTCGCAATCTTCGACAGTAACAAACTGCTCAGGGGCCACCGGCGCATCTGCTGCCGGGGGCTGCCAGGGCCAATCGATGGTGATGCGTAGCAGGCCGCCCGCAGAGCGTTCAATCTCTACCAGGTCATAGCCCAGGCCCACTACGATTTGTTCGACGATTTGCTGCAATGCCACGTGTTTTGATTTATTCCCGGAAATACAAAAAACCCGATAACCCCCAGAGGCTTCGAGCTCCAAAAGCAAACGACCAAAAAAAACGGGCGGTTGGTACCCGCCCG
>JAIESZ010000312.1 GCA_019745615.1 Burkholderiaceae bacterium | reverse complement strand
CACGCGATTCCAACGGCTGCACCAGCCGTACCACGGGGCCGCGCACTGCGTCGGCCCCGTTTTCTTATGGCGATTTTGAGGAGACAAGCCCCATGAGTTCTGAGTTTCAACCGCATCGGCGTGCTGCTTTGCGTTGGACGGCGGCCGCAGCGGCTGGCGTCGTAGCCCCGGTTTGGGCGCAAGCCAGCGACTGGCCGAGCAAGCAAGCCATCAAGCTGATCGTGCCGTTCCCAGCCGGTGGCCCCGCCGATGTGATGGGGCGCTTGGTAGCCCAAGTCTTGGGCACTGCCCTCAAAGCCACCGTGGTGGTAGAAAACAAAGCGGGTGCCGGGGGCAACTTGGGCACAGACCAAATTGCCAAGGCCGCTCCTGATGGCTACACCTTGGGCCTATCGGCGATAAGCAGTTTGGCCATTGCGCCCACGCTACAACCCAAGCTGCCCTACAACGTAGAGCGCGACCTGCTACCAATCTCTTTGGTCGGTGTGGCCCGTGGTGCGCTGGTGGCACATCCGTCAGCGCCCTTCACGGATCTCAAGGGCCTGATTGCCTATGCCAAGGCCCATCCGGGCAAGCTGGCCTATGGCAGTTCTGGGGTAGGTACCTCCAACCATTTGCAGGGCGAGTATCTGGCGATGCGGGCTGGCATTGAACTGCTGCACATCCCATACAAAGGCACGGCACCGTTGGCGCAAGACCTGCTGGGAGGGGCCATTCCGATGGCCTTTGAAAGCTCCTTAGTCACGGCAGGCCCCAATGTGCAAACTGGCAAGCTCAAGGCGATTGCCATCACGGCCCACGGCAGGGCACCTTTGCTGCCCCAAGTGCCCACCCTAGAGGAGCAAGGCATCACCCCGTTTGATATGCCCACTTGGTTCGGCTTGGTGGCCCCGGCAGGGCTACCGCGTGCCATTGCCACCCAGCTAGAACGCGCCTTGGGCGAGGGCCTGAAAACCCCCGCCATGCAAGAGCGCTTTGCGGCCATTGGTGCCGACACCCGCCCCGGCACTTCGGCGGCTTTTGCCAGCTATATCCGCGAAGAAACCCAACGTTACGCCAAAATCATCCAGCAGGCCAAGGTCACGCTGGATTGATACACCTGTGAATTTTTTAACCCCCGTTTGGAGATAACACCATGCCCTTTGCCCAAATTTACATGATTGAAGGCCGCACTGAAGAGCAAAAGCGCGCCGTGATCGAAAAAGTAACCCAAGCCCTGCACGAAGCCGTAGGCGCTCCCAAAGAAAATGTCCGCGTCTGGATTCAGGATGTGCCCAAAGAGAACTGGGGCATTGCCGGAGTCAGCGCCAAAGACTTGGGGCGCTAATAGCGCAGCGCCTTAACGGCTCAAAGATTGGTGGCGGCCAGCACTTCGCTCATGCTGGTCAGCCCTTGCAGCACTTTTTCTATGCCATCTTGGCGCAGGGTGCGCATACCCGCCATCAGCGCCGACTGGCGAATCTCCATGGCTGGGGCGCGGTGGCGGATGTGTTCACGGATGGTGTCGTCGCTGGCCATCAGCTCATGGATGCCAATGCGGCCCCGGTAGCCGTGCTGGTCGCAGTGGCTACAGCCGTGCGCACGCCACAGCCGGACTTCTCCTTGTGCCGAACCATAATTTTCGCGCCAGCGCTCAATCAATTGGGTTCGGGCCTCAGGTGTGTTTTGCAGCGGCGAGCCGCTGCTCAGGTACTGCGAGGCCAAGCGCTCTAGCGGCTCTTGACTCAATACCAGTGGCGTAGCGCATTCAGGACACAGGCGGCGCACCAGTCGCTGCGCCAAAATAGCCAGCAGCGAGTCCGAAAAATTGAACGGATCAAGGCCAATTTCCAGCAGCCGCGCAATGCTCTCCGGGGCCGAGTTGGTGTGCAGGGTCGAGAGCACCAAATGCCCGGTCAGGGAGGCTTCCACGGCAATGCGGGCGGTTTCCTCGTCGCGCATTTCACCAATCATGATGACATCGGGGTCAGCGCGCAAAAAGGTGCGCATGGCGGCGGCAAAAGTCCAGCCAATGCGCGGGTTGATCTGCACTTGGCGCAGGCCCGACTGGCTGATTTCAATGGGGTCTTCTGCCGTCCAGATTTTGCGGCCCTCGGTATTGATGTCGCGGATCACCGAATGCAGCGTGGTGGTCTTGCCGCAGCCCGTGGGCCCGCACACCAGCAGCAGGCCATAGGGTTTTTTGACCATCTCGCGCAGCACGGCCAGATGGGTCTTGTTCAGGCCGATTTGCTCCAAGGGCAGCGGTTTGGCACCGGCCAGCAGACGCAACACCACATCTTCTAGTCCATGCGAGGTGGGCACCGTGACCACGCGCAGCTCGACCGCCGAGCCACCAAAACGGGCAAAATCAATCTTGCCGTCTTGCGGTTTGCGATGCTCAGAAATATCCATGTTGGCCATGATTTTGATGCGGGCCACCATCGCATAACGAAAGCGCGCTGGCAGTTCCAAATAGCTCATCAGCTCACCATCGACACGCAAACGAATACGCACGTTTTGGGGAGCTGATTCGGTTTCGATGTGGATGTCAGATGCGCGGTGGGCAATGGCCTCCTCAATCACGGTGTTGATTAAGCGCACCAAGGTGTTGTCAGATTCACTAATGGCATCGGTCTCGACGGCATCGTTGTCTGGCAGCGTGCTGCTCAGGTTGCTGGCCAACTCGCGCGAGCTGGCCCGTGTCTCATTGCCAGTATGGTTGGCGGTGGTGGTGGCTGCTGTTTTGGCGGCTGCAGTCGGGTAGGTGCGGTAGGCATTGGCAATAGCTGGCATCAGCGTGCCGGGGGCAGCCTCTAGTGGCACGAGACGACGCTGGGTTAAAAAGCGCAGCTCATCGAGCAAGGCACGATCGGCCGGATCGGCCATCAGCACCACCAAGGCATCCTCGCGGGCCAGCAGCGGCAACACCGATTCGCGCTCGGCCACAGCGCGCGGCACCAAGGCCAGCGCCACCGGGTCAGGCACCAACTGGCCCGGATGCACCAGATGCTTGCCCAGCCAAGAGCCAATCACGTCCTGCAACTGTGCTGGGCTGACATGGCCGTATTCCACCAAAATTTGGCCGATCGAGCGCTGCTGCCCTTGCTCGCGTTCCATCTGTTGGATTTTCAGGCTCTCGGCCAAGGCAGTGGCATCCAGCACCTTGGCCTGCACCAGCGCCTCACCCAAATGCCGCGCCTGCCCTAACGTGGGGTGCGGGGTGGTAGCCAAAGCCCACAACTCGTCTGCATTGTGCGGCGTGAAATATGGTGCAACGGCAGCGTCAGAAAAATCGGGCATGGTGGATAAGAAGTAACCAGACGTTGGCAACGTATACCCTACCACCGTTGGCGTTGCCAACGCTCACCGCCCAAAGCCTCATGGCCCAAGGTAGCCACTCAGCCCGACCTTGGCCGGGTGCCATCGCAGGCCGGATAATCCACACAACCCCAAAAGCGCTGGCCCGCCTGTGGGCCTTTGCGCGCCAAGCGCAGCAGCATGGGCTGGGCGCACACCGGGCAGTGAGGCACGCCCCCGGTAGCTCCTAGCGGGGTCTGTGGGCGCGTGGCCGCCACCGGTGCAGAGGCTGGGGCAGGCCGCACTTTGGCCGCAGGCACCGGGGGGGCTACCGGGACTGGGGCAGGCGCTGGCGCTGCGGGGGCCGCCCGCCGAGGCGGCGGCGCTGGTGGGCGCACGGATGCTGCCACTGGCGGCGTTTGTGCCACCGGCACCGCCTGCGCTGGACGTTGGCGGAAAATCTCTTTGGCTTGGGTTTGGTGCAGCCATTGCAGCAGCGCTGGGCCATCAATCAAGGACAGGTTGCGCCCTTGGGCAAACTCGCGCGCGGGCTTGGTAAAGCGCCCCGACGTGACGACAAAGCCGCCATCAGCGCCCTTGGCTGTCATCAGGCCAAACATCTCGCGCACCACCTCAACACTGACGCGAAACGCCTTCCACTGCTTGCACTGCACCAAAAATTTTTCGCCATTGCGGCGCAAAATCAAATCGACGCCACCGTCGGCACCGCCGCCGCCGGTCTCCTCAACGTGGTAGCCCAAGCGCCGAAACACCTCGCCCACCAGCACCTCAAACTCTTGCCAAGTGATGTCGTCTAGCGCATCGGCTGCCGGGTTGGCCGTGACCTGTTGCAGCAGTTGCGTGCGCTTGCGCTGCTCACCCAACGCCAGCCACGCCCCGGCCAAGCACAACGCTGGCAGCACATACTGGCCGATAGTAGCCAGCCCACGCAGCAGCAGCGTGCCACCGTGCTGGTACAAACCCGCCAAACTGTGGACTTCAGGCCGGGGCTGGCTGGCTACATAGTGCAAGCCGATAAAAAAGGCCACGGCCAGCAGCGCCCCCAGCCACCAAGGCAGCCAAGCGGCCACGCCAATGGCGCTGCGCGTCCAAGCCTGCAACTCGCCAATCGCCGTTGGCTCCTCTGGTTTACGGCGTGCCATGCCTTAGCCTCCGCCGCCTTAACCTAGGTGCTTGCCCACAATACCCGCCAGCTCAAACATGGTGATCTGGGGCTTACCAAACACGGCCAACAGCTTGGCATCGGCATTGATGGCGCGTTTGTTGGTGGCATCTTGCAAGTTGTGCGCGTGCACATACGCCCAGATTTTTTTGATCACCTCGGTGTGCGGCACGGGGTCGGTGCCAATCACCTCTGCCAACGCGGCACTGGGCGGCTTGCCGGGGGCTAGCGCACGCGGGGCCTTGGCTACTTTGGCCGTGGTTTTGGCCGCTTTTTTGGCGGGGGTTTTTTTGGCCGGAGCGGTTTTGCCCGTTTTTTCAGCGGCGGCGGCCCCAGCCTTAGGTGGGTATTTGGACTGGCGCGGTTCAAACTCAAAATTGACCTTGCCTGCCGCCTTGTCCCAGACCAAAAATGCCTTAAAAGCGCGGCGTGTGCGCAAGCTGACAAACTTGTCGAGCAAATCGGTTTTGCCCGTACTCAGCAGCTTTTGCATCTGCTCACGCTCCACCGGCTGTTGCAAGATGACGGTGCCGCTCTTGAAATCGCAAGTGGCTGCCGGTTGCGCTGGCGTTGGCACGGTATGGCTGCATACGTAGTGGCTGCCGTGCTCGTACACCGGAGCACCGCACTG
>JAIESZ010000282.1 GCA_019745615.1 Burkholderiaceae bacterium | reverse complement strand
TGACTTGGCAAGAAAATATCCACAGCTCGCTGTTTTTGAACATCTACGAATACCTGTCTAAGGGCATTGATTTGGATGCGGTCGATCAGCTCACCAAAGCCTACCGCCTCTACATCGAACAAATTGAGATGGCTCAAGTGGAGCCGCTGCTGTCTTTTACCCGCGCTTGGCGCTTGGTCAAGTTTGTGGATGCCGGTATGCTCACGCGCACCAAATGCGCCCAGTGTGGCGGCCAGTTTGTGACCGAGTTGTATGAAAACCGCCACTACACCTGCGGTTTGTGCAACCCCCCAGCCCGCGCTGGCAAGAGCAAGGCTGCTGGCTCGCTGATGCTGCACTGAACCAGTTTTTTCTGTTGGCAACAAAAAACCCGGCCCGCCTCATACAGGCTGCCGGGTTTTGTTTTGTGCAGGGTTCAGGCAGGTTTAGACGTAAGCCAAACCCATGTGGGCCAGCCCGACCAGATTGACGCTGCTGGCATTGAGATCGGTATTGGCAGCCAGTGCCAGCATTTGCGCTGGGGTCACTTCATGGTTGTCGAGCATGGCGGTAAAGGTGGCTTGCGCAGTGGCATCAGGAGCGCGGCCCACCACATGCTGGTACACGGTTTTGACAAAATCGCTGTGGCTGACATTGTTGAAGATGCCCGTATCCATCACCACCTGTGCTACCGCTTGCAAGTCTAAGCCTTGGTCAAACAGATTGAGGCCCGCACCGACGATGGCTGGGCTGAGGGCGGAGGCCCCGGCAGCCGCGTTGATCAGCAGTGCTGTTTTGCCTGCATTGCCGTTCAAATCGTAGGCATATTGACCATCGGCAAACTTCAGGCGGCCCGCATCGGCCACGGTCTCGCTGCTGTGCTGGCCGTCAATTTTGGTCACGGTCAGGGTTTTGTTGCTGTTGAGCTTGACGCCATAGTCGAGCCGGTTGCCGCTGTAGCTGGCTACACCGACGCCGTAGGCATTGCCTTGCAGCGTGTGGCTGGTGGCAGTGAGCGTGGCTGCTGGGGTGTAGCGGTCGGCGCTGTAGATGCTCAGAAAGTAGGGATAAGGAAAATTTTGGTAGTTGCTACCGTTGAGGCTAAAACTGGCGGTTTGCGTGTTCTCAATGGCGTCGATGACGTCCATACCGTCGATCACTTTGCCAAACACGGCGTAGCCGGGCTTATCGGTGCTTTGGTAGTTGAGCGCAGTGTTGTTGACGGTATTGACAAAAAACTGCGAGGTGGCCGAATTGGGCACCGTGGTGCGCGCCATAGCGATGGTGCCCCGGTCATTGAGCAGGCCATTGTTCGATTCGAGGGCAATCGGGTTGTGCGTGGCTTTGAATTGCAAGGCCTTGGTCATGCCGCCGCCCTGCACCATAAATTGGTCAATCACCCGATGAAACAGCGTGCCATCGTAGAAGTTTTCATCCACATAGGTCAAAAAATTGGCTACCGTGGTGGGCGCTTGCGCAGCGTACAGCTCTATCGTGAACGGGCCGTAGCTGGTGTTGATGAGAACTTGGGTGTTGTTGGCAGAGGCGGGCATGGCAATGGGGCAGCAAAGGTCAAAAAACGGCGCAGTCTAACGGAGCTGCCTTGCTGGCGCACCGTCGGTTAGCGGGCGTACAACAAAGAGCGCACGTTGTCGTCCATCGGCAAAGTGTAGTCGGCAGCAGCCATCACCAGATTGCCCACCGGATGCACCAGTTTGAGGCTGACATACACCGAGCGCAACGAGGCGGCATAGGTGCCTACCAGCACGGCTTGGGCATCGTGGCGCTGGCTGACTTCGTGCAGCTCGCGCGAGAGCAGCAGTTCACCTTGGCTGGGCAGCATGACCAAGTTGTCGCGCAAGCGCGGCTCCACCACCAACACACCGCGCTGCACCAAGCGGCCTGCCAATTGCTCAGACAGGGTGCGGCCTAGGCGTGAAGATTCACCCAGCCGATCAACGCTGACCAAGGTGCTGACCAGAATCGGGCGGCTGGGGTCTAGCACGATGTTTTGCAACAGGGCTTCGATGGCTTTGGTGTTGGCTTCGACCAAATCGACGCCCCCCTGTGCAGCATCACCATAGTAGTAGCGGGCGCAGCCGGGCAGCGCCACAGCGGCGGCCAGCAGGGCGAAAGCGGCGGTACGGCGCTTCATGGTGCTACCACCCGCCAGCTTTTAATGGCTGTGGGGGCCGGGGACAGCGCTGGCGGTGCATACAAAAAGGCATCGTCGGGATTGAGGTAGTAGATGTCGGAAGTGCGAGTCAGGTAACGCTGGCCGCTCTCTAGCGAGGTGGTAATAAGCACCTCGGTGCGCGTGGGCCAAGGCCCCATATTTTGCGGATGCGAGGCCGTAGCGGCGGGCAAGGTACTGCTGCCGCCACCCTCGCCCACTTCTGGCCCGGTACGCCCTGGGGCGGGGGGCTGCCAGTTGCGTAGCACCGACACGCCGGCCGATAACGGTAGCAGGCCTGTGAGTGGTGCGCCGTGGGCAATCAATTGGGCATCGACATACAGCACCACCTCGGTCGGCTCGGTGGAAACAGTGATGTCGCGGTCTAGCAAACGGGTGAGCAGCAGCTTGTGAAAGCCCGCGCTAAAGTCTGACGATTGCACCGGCTTGATGTACAGCGGAAACTGGCCTGAGGGCCATTCACTGACTTTGTAGGCAATGCGTGTGGCTACATCGTCGGCCAATACATCCCAATGGTGGGCCGACATCGCCTTTTTTTGGCCGCTGGGGGCGTGGCGCTCTAGGTGTGGCAAATCGGCCACGGTGCCACAGCCTGCCAGCGCAGCGGCGGCCAGCAGCGGCAAAAGGAGGTGGTGCATAGTGCGCCGGGAGGAGTGGGACTGGGCTTGCATAGCCTAGATGGTAGCGGCCAACAGCCGGTTTTGATCGGGCAATCAACCGTTGATTCGCCATGTTCTTTGGAGCAGAGGGGATGTAGTGGCCGCTTCCGGTTGCAAAATCGCCCCATGAACGCGCGCGCTTCCTCTTCTGTCAAAGCATCTCCCTCTAAGCCTGCTGTCACGGCGACGGCTCAAGGGGCGAATGCGCCCCCGGTAGCCCCTGCCTTTGATTTGCCCCGGCTGGCTTTGGTGTGGTTGGCTTTTTTGGCCAGCGTGGCTACGCTGCACTGGGCCAGTGCAGTGTGTATTCCGATTGTGCTTAGTTTGCTGCTGACTTGCGCTTTGCAGCCTGCTGTGCAGTACCTCAGCCAGCGTTGGCGCGTGCCACGGGCGCTGAGTGCGGCGGCGCTGCTGCTGGCGCTGGTGGCCGCTCTGGCGGGCAGCAGTTGGTCTTTGAGCGATGGCGCTTCGCAATTGGTCGATTCTTTGCCCGTGGCCGCCAAAAAAGTGCGCGACCAGTTGCGCAGCACCCACCGCACAGGCAGCACTAGCACACTAGAGACGGTGCAAAAGGCCGCCACCCAACTGGAGCAGGCCACGCAAGACAGCGGCACCCCGGCTATCCGCCGGGGCGTGCAGCGCGTGGTGGTGGAGCGGACACCGTTCAATGTGCGTGATTATGTGTGGCCGGGTACGCTGGGGCTGATGTCGGGGCTGGCGCAATTGGCTGCCGTGGTGTTTTTGAGCTTCTTTTTGCTCGCTTCTGGCGATTTGCTACGGCGCAAGCTGCTGCGCATCGTTGGCCCCGGCTTGCAACGCCAGCAAAGCGCGTTAGACATGGCCGATGAGATCAACACCCAAGTGCGCCGCTATTTGCTGGTGCAGTTGTGGACGAGCGCTTTGGTGGGCGTAGCCACTGGGCTGGCTTACTGGGCGCTGGGCTTGCAGCAGGCAGCGGTGTGGGGTGTGGCGGCGGCGGTGCTTAACTTGGTGCCTTATGTCGGCTCGTTGCTGGTGACGGGCGGCTCGGCTTTGGTGGCCTTTTTGCAATTTGGCACGCCCAATATGGCGCTGGCCGTGGGCGGGGCCTCGTTGCTCATCCACACGCTGGTGGGCAATGTGCTCACGCCGTGGCTGACCAGCCGCACCAGCAGCCTCAACCCGGTGGCAGTGTTTGCCGGAATCATGGCTTGGGGCTGGTTGTGGGGGGTGTGGGGCTTGCTGCTGGGTATTCCGCTGATGATTGCCATCAAAGCCGTGTCGGATCGGGTGGCGGCCTTGCGCCCAGTGGGCGAGCTGCTGGGCAATTGACGTACACGGCAACCATAGCGTTTTACGCGCACAATCTGCGCTTCACGTTTTTCTTGCTATCCACCCATGAAATTCCAAGGCTCCTCCCAATACGTTGCTACCCAAGATTTGATGCTGGCCGTGAATGCGGCCATCAAGCTCCAGCGCCCGCTGCTGGTCAAGGGGGAGCCGGGCACCGGCAAAACCATGTTGGCCGAGGAGGTGTCGCAGGCCCTGAGCCTGCCGCTGCTGCAATGGCACATCAAATCGACCACCAAGGCGCAGCAAGGCCTGTATGAATACGATGCCGTGAGCCGCCTGCGTGATTCGCAATTGGGTGACGCCGACAGCAGCGAGCGCGTGAAAGACATCCGCAACTACATCGTCAAGGGGGTGCTGTGGCAAGCCTTTACTGCGGATCAGCCGGTGGCATTGTTGATTGACGAGATTGACAAGGCGGATATTGAGTTCCCGAACGACCTGCTGCGCGAACTCGACCGCATGGAGTTTTACTGCTACGAAACGCGCGAGATGATCCGCGCCAAGCACCGGCCTTTGGTGTTTATCACCTCCAACAACGAAAAAGAGCTGCCCGACGCCTTTTTGCGCCGCTGCTTTTTCCACTACATCAAGTTTCCAGAAGCGGAAACCATGCGCCGCATCGTCGATGTGCATTTTCCGACGCTCAAAAGCGAATTGCTGGCGGCGGCGATGAAAACGTTTTACGACGTGCGCGGCCTGCCCGGCCTGAAAAAGAAACCCTCGACCAGCGAGCTGATCGACTGGCTCAAACTGCTGGTGGCCGAGGATATTCCGCTGGAAGCGCTGCAAAGTGCCGACAACAAGGTATCGGTGCCGCCGCTGGTGGGCGCACTGTTGAAAAACGAGCAGGACGTGAGCCTGTTTGAAAAGCTGGTGTTCATGAACCAGCGCAACCGCTGA
>JAIESZ010000185.1 GCA_019745615.1 Burkholderiaceae bacterium | reverse complement strand
AAGCTCTCTGGTGGTGAAAAGCAGCGCGTGGCTATCGCCCGCACCTTGCTCAAAAACCCGCCTATTTTGATCTTTGACGAGGCCACCTCGGCGCTCGATTCGGCCAACGAGCGCGCCATTCAGGCCGAACTGAGCAGCGTCGCGCAAAACAAGACTGCGCTGGTGATTGCGCACCGCTTGTCCACCGTGGTCGATGCCCACGAAATTTTGGTGATGGAAGCGGGCCAGATCATTGAACGTGGCACCCATGCACAATTGCTGGTTGCCAATGGCCGTTATGCCACGATGTGGGCCTTGCAGCAAAGTGGCGAGGCGGCCTAAGAACACGCTCGTCGCTTGTGCTATACACCGCCTTTCACTTATACCCATAGCTTTATTTTTCGAGACAAATCCATGAGCGCACTCAAAGAAACCGTGATTTATGGCACCGAAGATGTGCTGGTCAGTCTGTGCAATTCTGTGACGCGGGTGCTCAATGTAGCCACCCAAACCCAGATCAATTATTCGGGCATGGTGCAGCGCATCAGCAAAACCTGCCTCAAGCCTGACATTGGCTGCTTTGTGTTGTTTGATGGCGGCTTTTCCGGTCTGGTCATCATCAATTTTTCTGGTGCTGCGGCGATGGAAATTTACGAGAGCTACATGCTCAGTATGGGCATGTCGAAAAAAGAACTGGCCAGCTCCTTTACCTCGGATGAGGTCAGCAACGTCATGGGCGAGCTGATGAACCAAGTGGTGGGCGACTTTACCGGCAAGGTGCGCCGTGAGCTGCAAACGCACATCACACAAAACCAGCCAAAAATGTTGGTGCTTAACAAAGAGGTGGTGCTCAATGTGGACGCCAATCTTGACCAGCCTGAGGCCCGCCGCGTTACTTTTTACACCGCCTCCAACAACATCTTCTACCTAGAGATGGCTATTGACCGCACAGAGTTCATCAAGCTCTATGATTTTGAAGCCCAAGCCGCGCCTGATCCCGACGCTTTGATGGCCCAAACCCGTGAGACCGGCCAAGCGGCTGCCAGCGCGCCTGTGCCCCCGGTGGTCTTGAGTGAAACTGACGAGCTGCTCAAGTCCTTGGGGATGTGAGCACCTTTGGTTTTTAGGTGCCAACATGGATTGGATTTTTGGGCCGTCTTTGGCTGTGGTGGCGGTAGCTTGCACCGCCCAGAGCTGGGCCGATTGCGTAGGGCATAGTTGTGGCTGATTTCATTGCGTTGCTGATCCGCTGGACTTTGCGGGCCATCTTGCTGTTGTTGGGCGCGGTGGTGTTTTTGGTGGTGCTGGCGCTGGTGCTGGTGCTGGCCGTGGTTTGGGCGCTGCGCGCCCTGTGGGCACGTTTAACGGGCCGCCCGGTCACCCCTTGGGTGATGCCGCTAGACCCGCGTGCCAGTTGGCGCACGGTGTACCAACGGGGCCAAACACGCCGCGCATCGGCCTCAGCGGCCACGGGGGCTGATGTCACCGATGTGACAGAGATGCGTGAGACCCCCGGCGAGTGGCCTGAAAGCCAGTTTGGGCGCATCTTGCCCGGTGAGGCCGATATGGATATCACTGACGTGCAGCCGCGTGAGCCTCAGCGGCCACTTTGACTGGCCGTACGCTATAGCCCGCATGGGGCTGTCACATACCGTCTTGGCTCCAGCCATACAATGCAACGCTTTAGCACTTTCAGGGAGCGCTAGGCTCCCTTTGTATGGAAATAGCAATACTTTTCGCTCTCATCTTGCTCAATGGCCTGTTTGCCATGTCGGAGATCGCGCTGGTCACGGCACGCAAAACGCGCTTGCAAAAGCTGATAGATGAGGGCGACCAAGGCGCTTTGGCTGCGGCCAAACTGGGCGAAGACCCGACCCGCTTTTTATCCACGATCCAAATTGGTATCACCTCCATTGGGGTGCTCAATGGTATTGTGGGCGAGGCTGCATTGGCCGCTCCCTTGGCCGTTTGGCTCGAGCGCATGGGTGCGCCCCAGCCCTATGGTGGCTATGCCGCCACGGGCTTGGTGGTGGTGCTGATTACCTATTTCTCTATCGTGATTGGTGAGTTGGTGCCTAAGCGCATTGGCCAATCGCACCCCGAAACTTTTGCCCGGTTGGTGGCGCGGCCCATCCATTTGTTGGCAGTGGCTACCAAGCCCTTTGTGCTGCTGCTGTCGGGTTCTACCCGCACCTTGCTGCGGATGCTGGGCGTGAAAGAAACCAGCGGCAGCCCCGTCACAGAAGAAGAAATCCATGCCATGCTGGTCGAGGGCACTACCGCAGGCGTGATTGAATCGCACGAGCACACCATGGTGCGCAATGTGTTTCGTTTGGATGATCGCCAGATTGGCTCGCTGATGGTGCCGCGTGGTGATGTAGTGTGCCTCGACCTTGACTTGCCGTTTGAAGAAAACCTGCGCCGCATTGAAGATTCTGACCACGCCCGCTTTCCGGTGGTGCAGGGCGGCATGGACAACATCCGAGGCGTGATTAATGCCCGCCAGTGGCTGGCACGCACGCTGCGCGATGGCGACCATGCTTTGTCTAGCCAGCATTTGCAGGCGGCGCTGTATGTGCCTGAGACCATCACGGGCATGGAGCTGTTAGACAACTTCCGCCTGTCGGATGTGCACATGGCGTTTGTGATTGACGAGTACGGCGAGGTGCAAGGCATCGTGACCTTGCAAGACCTGATTGAAGCCATTACTGGTGAGTTCCAGCCGCGTGACCCCGAAACCTCTTGGGCTTTGCAGCGCGAAGATGGCAGTTGGCTGCTTGATGGTCATATTCCGGTGCCTGAACTCAAAGACCGTTTGGGCTTGTCTACCGTGCCCGAAGAGGAACGGGGCCGCTATCACACCCTGAGCGGCATGATTATGCTGCTCACAGGCCGCTTGCCCAAAGAGACCGATACGGTGCAATGGGAAGGCTGGAAGCTCGAAGTGGTGGATATGGACGGCAAAACTATCGACAAAATTCTGGCCTGCCGCCTGCCCGACAATTTGCCAGAAAACGCTCAAGCCTTGCCTGATGCCGAAGTTCAGCGGCCATAAATCATTGCATCTAGGTGCATAGAGCGCAGTTTGGCGGCGGCCCGGTCAGCCTCGGCACGGCTGCCAAACGGGCCTACGCGCACCCGAATCAAGTCTTTGTCGGCATTGGTAAAGTTTTGCAAGGTAGCCGGTAGGCCTGCCATTTCAATGCGGGCGTGTACCTTTTCGGCATTGCTGGCTACAGAAAAGGTGCCAGCATGGATAAAAAAGCGGCCTGTGGCTTTGTCTGGCGGTGGTGGTGTTTCTTTGGCAGGGGGGGGGGCCACTGCCAGCTTGGCTGGGATTTTGCCCGGTGTCTTACCTGGTATTTTGCTTGGTGCGGGGGCGCGGATGGGTTCTGCTGTTGGGGCAGGGCGTGGGGCCGTTGGTTGGCTGGCATCTTGGCTGCTGTAAACCTTGGCGCGTGGCTTGGGGAGTGCTACAGGTTCTGGTGTTGGCGCTGGTTTATTGACCGCCACTTTGCCGGGGCGGCGTGGCACAGGCTCGGCAGCCACCATGTTGTTGACGGGGTTGGCTGCTGGCGTTGCCGTGGTTTGTTCTGGGTGCGGGACTACCGGTAGGTTGACCACGGTGTTATCCACTGTGGGTGGTGGTGCCGGAGCCACGGGCACCGCGTTGACTGCTGGCGCTGGCCCTGAGAGCACAGGGGCTTGTTGCCCTCCAATGGCCGTAGTTGGTGGTAGCGCCAAGGGTGCTGGCGGTGCTGCTGGCGCTGGTGTGATGGCCGCAGTCGCGGGGGCGTTGAGCGGCAAAATCGGCGCTGGCGGGGGCAAAATCGGTGTTGCCATGGTCGGTTCTGGTTGCCGATTGGTCAGCTGCGGTTGCTTGTCTGGGGCCATACTGACCAGCGTGGCCATGCCGCCCAAAGCCAGCAGCAGCAAGTGGGCCAAGGCCTGCCAGCCCATGCGCTTACCCGTGCCCGCTCGGCGTGCCAGTAGAGCGCGGGCTTGGGTCAGGTTTTGCGATGCGGCAATGGCATTGTGGACGCGCAACTCGGTTTGTGCATAGAGCAAGGTATCGCCGTACAGGCCCGGCAGCAGGGTGCCGACCACGGCAAAGGCCAGCAGCAGCCACCAGCGCACTGAGGCTAAGGTAGGCATGGTGGCCGCATCGACGGCCAAAAAAAGGCCCCATAAGATGGCAGCCAGCACAGCGTACAGCGCTGCCGGACGCCACAACCGGTAAAACACCATCCAGTGCAAGGTGAGAAAGGCGGCTGCCGAGTTCCAGCCGGGCCGCGTGCGGCCGGTGGCCTCAAACACCGAGAACACCCGGATATTGCGCTCAATACCCAGCGGCCCCAGCGCCTGCCGGTACAGCGACATGAGGGGTGTTTCGGTGGGGGCGCGAGTGAGAGGGGAAACCGGGGGAGAAGCGTCAGGCATCGTCAAATTTTGCTACGTTGAGATCGTCCACACGTTCTTAGCGCACCGGGATCGGAATGCTCCTGTCCACTGCCACCGCTGTGACGCTATTTTGCGGCGAGCCGTCGATCAGCTTTTCTGAATAGGTCAGATAGACCAAGGTGTTGCGCGTGCGATCGACCATGCGCACGATGCGCAGGCGCTTGAACAGCAGTGACATGCGCTCGCTAAACACTTCTTCTTGCTGGCGCAGCGGTTGGGGAAAGCTGATCGGCCCCGTTTGGCGGCAGGCAATCGAGGCTTCGGCGCGGTCTTCGGCCAAGCCCAACGTGCCCTTGATACCCCCCGTGCGCGCCCGCGACACATAACAGGTAATGCCGGGTGCGCCGGGGTCGTCATAGGCTTCGACCAGAATGTCGTGGTCGCGGCCTATGAGTTTGAAGGCGGTATCGACGGTGCCGATTTTTTCGCCACCGGCATGGGCCAGCCCGATGCTGGCCCATGCCAGCAAGAGCATGGCAGCGCTGCGGTGCCAGAAAGAAGTGCAAGAGCGGTGGGGCAATGTGTGCATGGTGCCCGAATTGTGCCGCACACC
>JAIESZ010000369.1 GCA_019745615.1 Burkholderiaceae bacterium | reverse complement strand
GCCACGCGCTGCTGTTTTTCTGCCGTGTAGCCAGCCCGGCCCCAGCCTGTCCACGGGCGATCCCAGCCCATGGCCCAAGCCAAGCGCCAGTGGTCGAGCCGCTGCCCGACCGAAGAGTTGGCTTGATCGTGCGCTAGGTAATTTTGTGTTTCGGAGTGGGCCTCTACCCAACGTTGGTACAGCTGTGGCCCCTGTAGCGCCAGTGCAACCAGCAAGCCTAGCGTGCCCAGTGCCGCAGCGCGTAGCAGTATGGGCCGGTAGGCCCAGCGCCACAGCAACCAGCCCCACAGAGGTAAAGACAGCCCTAGGGCTAACCAGCCCCCGCGCGACATCGATAACAAAGAGCCCAGCAAGCCCAGCGCCGTAGCCAATGCCAGCGCCACGGTTTGCCAGCGGCCCAAGGTTGCCCCTAGGGCACACCACACCAAAGCGCACATCAGCCCCAAAGTCAGGCTGAGATTGCCATATTGGATGGCGTTGCTAAAGCCACCAGCGCGCTCCATGCCCAGCACCCCAGTTTGGTACAAGGCGAGCAAGCCACTGCCCATAGCCCCTACGGTCATACCCCACCACAGGCTACGCACGCGCGGCGGACAAGCCAGCAAATAAAACAGGCAGGGCAGGGCCACCACATACTTGGCGGCCCGGTCTAGGTTGCGCAAGCCGCCGGGGCCATCCACATCGAGCATCCACACCAGCCCGATCAGGGCAAAGCTGCCCGCCAAGGCCCAGGTGGTGCTAGAGGCCATGCCCAAGGGCCGACGCCACCATTGGCGCACCCCCACCAAGCTGCACAACAGCAGCAGCAGCGCCCCCCAAGAGTAGCCTGAGGGCAACCACAGCGCCAGCCCCGGCACCATAAAGGCAGCCAAACTAGACAAGCGCTGCCACGGCAAGCCATCCACTCTCAATGGCCAGCCTTTTTGCCAGCAACTGACAACGGCATCAGTGGCCGTGGTGAACGTGCTCCCCCGCCTTCAGGCGGTACACGGTGCCACAGTAGGGGCACTTGGCCTCTC
This sequence comes from Burkholderiaceae bacterium, assembly GCA_019745615.1. GTDB lineage: Bacteria > Pseudomonadota > Gammaproteobacteria > Burkholderiales > Burkholderiaceae_C > Simplicispira. The sequence goes on along the minus strand of JAIESZ010000369.1, from coordinate 3,962 downwards.
CGGTGTGGGCTACATCCACGTACACCTTGGGGTGGGTGTTCCATAGCACCATGCCCGCCTTGGGGTTGGGGCAGAAAACGCCGCCTTGGCCATTCAAGTCCTTGGCCAGCAGTTCAACAACAGCTTGGGACATGGCAATCAAACCTTGGTGAGCCAGTGGGCATACTGGGGGTTGCGGCCATTGACGATGTCAAAGAACGCGGTTTGGATTTTTTCGGTGATCGGGCCACGGCTGCCACAGCCAATTTCTAGGCGATCAAGCTCGCGAATGGGCGTAACTTCAGCGGCGGTGCCGGTAAAGAAGGCTTCATCGGCAATATAGACTTCATCGCGGGTAATGCGCTTTTGCACCACTTCGATGCCCAAGTCTTTGGCAATGTGGAAGATGGTGTTGCGTGTGATGCCGTTGAGGGCACCTGCCGACAAGTCGGGGGTGTAGATCACGCCGTTCTTGATGACGAAAATGTTTTCACCAGCGCCTTCCGAGACAAAACCGGCTGCATCGAGCAGCAGGGCCTCGTCGTAGCCGTCGTCGGTGGCTTCCATGTTGGCCAAAATGGAGTTGCTGTAGTTGCTCACTGCCTTGGCCTGCGTCATGGTGATATTGACGTGGTGGCGGGTGTAGCTCGAAGTTTTGACGCGGATACCGCGCTTCATGCCTTCTTCGCCCAGATAAGCTCCCCAAGCCCACGCCGCAGCCATGACGTGGATGGTGTTGCCCTTGGGCGAGACGCCCAGCTTTTGGTCACCAATCCAAACCAAGGGGCGGATGTAGCCGCTCTCTAACTTGTTCTCGCGGATGACGGCTTTTTGCGCTTCATTGACCTCTTCTTTGCTGAAGGGCATCTTCATGCGCAAAATTTTGGCGCTATTGAACAGGCGGTCGGTGTGCTCCTCTAGGCGGAAGACGGCAGTACCGTTGACCGTGTTGTAGGCGCGCACGCCCTCAAAAACGCCGCAGCCATAGTGCAGGGTGTGCGTCAGCACGTGGATCTTGGCATCGCGCCAGTCCACCATCTGGCCGTCCATCCAGATTTTGCCGTCACGGTCGGCCATCGAGGGAATCACGGGGCTCATGGGTATCCTTTGGGGGTTGCTGGGATTCGCAAAACCCAAGATTTTACGGCGTGGGCGCTGGAGCCGCAGCATCTTCTGTGCTGATATCGGGCTGTGCCGGGCGCTGCAACTGCCATTGCACCAGCTTGCCGTGGCGAAATTCGCAGTCCACCTGCGCGCCACTGGTGTCCGTCCAGCGGTAGATTTCTGGCTGCATATCGGCAGGCGATTGCAACTGGCCTAAGGAGCGGGTCATGGCAATCACTTGCATCAGGGCCATGCCCTGCTGCAATCGGGCATGGAGCATCACGGCACTGCTGACATGGCCGATGGGCCGGTCTGCCGCTCTCCGGAGGACATTCATCAGGCGGGTAAAGTGCAGCAGCAGCCACATCACCACCCCGCCGCCTACCGCCGCTACGCCTGCCCAACCATAAGTGCGGTGGCTCACCCATAGCAGCACGATCACTAATACGGGCACCAAAATATTGCGCAAGTTCATGTTGTCGATTGTCTTACGGCAATGGCCGATCTGCACCTGTGGAGACTGCTTAGGAGGCGCTATCTCTGGCAAGGTGCATGATGGTGCTCTTTCAAACCAAGGACTCCCATGAGCACTCCTGAACAAATGCAGATCAACGCTTGGGCCGAGCGCCTGCGCCACGCCGAAGCCACGGGCACCCCGATTGCACCGCTGCGCGATGAGATTCCCAATGGTGAGACCGCCTATGCCGTGCAACTGGCCAATGTGCGCCATGCCGTAGAGCAAGGCCGCCGTATTGTGGGCCGCAAAATTGGCCTGACCTCGCCTGCCGTGCAAAAGCAATTGGGCGTGAGCCAACCCGACTTTGGTACCTTGCTGTCGGACATGATTTATGGCGACGATGAAGAAATCCCGACCAGCCGCACCCTGCAACCCAAGGTAGAGGCCGAGATCGCGCTGGTATTGGAGCGCGATTTGGATTTAGATGACGCCACACTGATCGACCTCATCAACGCCACCGCCTATGTGCTACCGGCCATTGAAATCGTGGGCAGCCGCATTGCTAACTGGAACATCCAGTTTATCGACACTGTGGCCGATAACGCCTCCAGCGGTCTGGTGGTGCTGGGCGGTGTGCCCACCAAGCTCAACGGCCTTGATCTCAAAATGGTCGAGATGACCATGACCCGTGGCGGCGAGCAAGTCTCTAGCGGCAACGGTGCTGCCTGCTTGGGCCACCCGCTCAATGCTGCCGTGTGGCTGGCGCGCAAGCTGGCCTCGTTGGGCCAACCGCTGCGCGCGGGCGACTTGGTGCTGACCGGTGCCCTCGGCCCGATGGCCCCGGTGCAACTGGGAGACCGGTTTGAGGCACGCATCAGCGGTGTGGGTACCGTGCGGGCGCATTTCGGTCACTGAGCCTTTTTGCTGTCTCTTCACCCCATACCGCGCACCACCTCCATTGCCTCATCCACCCGCTCCACAGCATGGATGGTCAGCCCTTCAATGGGTTTCTTGGGTGCGTTGGCCTTGGGCACCACCGCCACGCTAAAGCCCAGCTTGGCGGCTTCTTTCAGGCGCTCTTGGCCGCGTGGCGCTGGGCGCACTTCACCGGCCAGCCCCACCTCGCCAAAGGCCAAAAATCCCTTGGGCAGGGGCTTGCCACGCAGGCTAGAGGTAATTGCCAGCATCACCGCCAAATCGGCGGCTGGCTCACTGATACGCACACCGCCCACGGCATTGACAAACACATCTTGATCGGCGCAGGCCACGCCCGCATGGCGGTGCAGCACTGCCAGCAGCATGGCCAAGCGGTCGCGGTCTAACCCGACCGATAAGCGCCGGGGGCTGGGGCCACCCCCATCGACCAGCGCCTGGATTTCTACCAGCAGTGGCCGCGAGCCTTCCAGTGTCACCAGCACACAACTGCCGGGCACCGGCTCGCTGTGCTGGCTTAAAAAGATGGCGCTGGGGTTAGTGACGCCCTTGAGACCCTTTTCGGTCATGGCAAAAACGCCAATTTCGTTCACGGCACCAAAGCGGTTTTTGATGGCGCGCACCAAGCGAAAGCTGCTGTGCGTGTCGCCCTCAAAGTAGAGCACGGTATCGACCATATGCTCCAGCACACGGGGGCCAGCCAGTGCGCCTTCTTTGGTCACATGCCCCACCAGCACCACCGTGACCCCGGACGATTTAGCCATGCGCGTCAGGTGGGCCGCGCATTCACGCACTTGGGCCACCGAGCCGGGGGCCGAGTTGAGTTGATCCGAATACACGGTTTGAATCGAGTCAATCACGGCCACGGCCGGTTGCACGGCTTCAATGGTGGCGAGGATTTTTTCCAGTTGGATTTCTGCCAGCACCTGCACTTGGCTGTGATCGACCCCCAAACGGCGTGCGCGCAAGGCTACTTGGGCACCGCTTTCTTCGCCTGTGACATACAAGGTGGGCAGTCCGGCGCGCTGCAAGGCGTCTAGCGCTTGCAATAGCAGGGTGGATTTGCCAATGCCAGGGTCGCCGCCAATCAGCACCACACCGCCCTCCACAATACCACCCCCCAGCACCCGGTCTAATTCTTCAATACCACTGGGGGTGCGTGCCATATCGGTGGCATCAATCACTCCCAAGGCGATGACGGGCTGCGCTGCCGCCAGCCCAGCGTGCTGACTAGCGCTGTAGCGATTTTTGGATGGTGCCGCACTGGCCGCCACCGATTCGGTCAGGGTGTTCCAAGCACCACAAGCGGGGCATTTGCCCAGCCAGCGCGCACAGGTACCGCCGCACTCGTTGCAGGTAAAGATGGTTTTTTCTTTCGCCATAGGGAACCCCCAAAAAAGAAACCCGCCACTAGGGCGGGTTAAAAACACTGTAACCAGTGCGCCAATCAGGCAGCAGACAACCAGTAGCCCGCATTGAAGGGGCTGCT
>JAIESZ010000352.1 GCA_019745615.1 Burkholderiaceae bacterium | reverse complement strand
ATGAATAATGCAGCAATCTTGGCCGAGTACGGCCCCCGCGAGGCGATGGAATACGACGTGGTCGTGGTGGGGGGCGGGCCTGCGGGCCTATCTGCTGCCATTCGCCTCAAGCAATTGGCGGCAGAAAAAGGTCAAGATGTCTCTGTCGTGGTGCTAGAGAAAGGCTCGGAACCGGGCGCGCACATCCTGTCGGGGGCCATCATGGACCCCAAGGCCCTGACGGAATTGTTCCCCAATTGGAAAGAACTGGGCGCGCCGCTGAACCAGCCCGTGACCGAAGACGCGATGATCTTTTTGGGCGAAAAATCGGCCATTCGTACCCCCGATTTTTTGCTCCCACAGTGCTTTCAAAACCACGGCAACTACATTGTCAGCTTGGGCAACGTGACGCGCTGGCTGGGCCAGCAGGCCGAAAATTTGGGCGTAGAAATCTTCCCCGGTTTTGCGGCTGCCGAAGTGCTCTATAACGACGATGGCTCGGTCAAGGGTGTGGCTACCGGCAACATGGGCATCAGCAAAGAAGGTGAGCCTACCGGCGATTTCCAACTGGGTATGGAACTGCACGCCAAGTACACCCTGTTTGCTGAGGGCGCACGTGGCCATTTGGGCAAACAGCTCATCGCCAAGTTCCATCTGGACGCAGGCCGCGATCCACAAACTTACGGTATCGGCATCAAAGAACTGTGGGAAATTGATCCCAAACGCCACCAGCCCGGCTTTGTGATGCACACCGCAGGTTGGCCGATGGACAGCAACACCTACGGCGGCTCTTTCCTGTACCACATGGAAGACAACAAGGTCACACTGGGCTTTATCACCGGGCTGGACTACAGCAACCCGTACCTGAGCCCGTTTGAAGAGTTCCAACGCTGGAAGACGCACGCCAACATCCGCTACTACCTTGAAGGCAACGCCGAACAAGGCATCAAACCCGCCAAGCGCATCAGCTATGGCGCGCGCGCCATTACCGCCGGTGGTTTGCTCTCATTGCCCAAAACCGTGTTCCCCGGTGGGGCCTTGGTCGGTTGCGATGCTGGTTACTTGAACGTCAGCCGTATCAAGGGTAGCCATGCCGCCATCAAGACCGGCATGTTGGCCGCCGAAGCCGCTTACGATGCCTTGGTGGCAGGCCGCCAGCACGATGAGTTGAGTGCCTACCCGCGTGCTTTTGAAAATAGCTGGCTGCACACTGAGTTGAACAAGGCGCGCAACTTTAAGGCGTGGTTTAAGAAGGGCTTGACCGTCGGCACCGTGATGAACGGGCTAGAGCAGTTTGTGCTCAAGGGCAATATCCCTTGGACGCTGCACCGCGACAAGCCCGACCACGCCTACCTCAAGCCCGCGTCAGAATGCACCCCCATCGACTACCCCAAGCCCGATGGCAAGCTCACCTTTGACCGGCTGTCTAGCGTGTTTATCAGCAACACCAACCACGCTGAAAACCAGCCTGCCCACCTGACATTGAAAGATGCCAGCGTGCCCGTGAATATCAATCTGGCAAAATTCGCTGGCCCAGAGACGCGCTATTGCCCAGCAGGGGTGTACGAGTTTGTGCCCGACGAGGCCAAAGGCAGCAGTGCCCAGCGCTTGCAAATCAACGCGCAAAATTGTGTGCATTGCAAGACCTGCGACATCAAAGATCCGACGCAAAATATCGTCTGGGTGACGCCCGAAGGTGGTGGCGGCCCCAACTACTCTGGCATGTAAACCGTGCCTTGCGCTTTGTTGGCCTGTCGTGCAGGCCATTTTTACCTTGGAGATGTTGCGTGATGAAAAAATTGCCTTGGATGGCTTTCGGTGCTATCGCTTTGGCGGTAGCGGCAGTGGCTCCGGCCAGCGCCCAGCAAAAATCGGTGGCCGTTACTGCCATTGTCGAGCATCCGGCGCTGGACGCCGTGCGTGACGGTGTTCAGGCAGCGCTGAAAGAGGCAGGCTTTGAATCGGGTAAAAACCTGAAGTGGCAATACCAGAGCGCCCAAGGCAACACGGGCACGGCAGCACAGATTGCGCGCAAGTTTATTGGCGACCAGCCTGATGCCATCGTGGCCATTGCCACCCCCTCGGCCCAAGCCGTGGTGGCTTCTAGCAAAACCGTGCCGGTGGTGTTTTCTGCCGTGACCGACCCGGTGGCTGCCAAGCTGCTGGCCAGTTGGGAGCCCTCTAAAACCAATGTCACTGGGGTGTCAGACCTGCTGGCGCTGGACAAGCAAATGGACTTGGTCAAACAGGTGGTGCCCGGTGCCAAGCGCGTTGGTATGGTCTACAACCCCGGCGAAGCCAACTCGGTGGTGGTGGTCAAGCAATTGCAAGCGCTGCTGCCCAAGCTGGGCATGACCTTGGTCGAGGCGGCTGCGCCGCGCTCGGTGGACGTGGGCAGCGCTGCGCGCAGCCTGATCGGCAAGGTGGATGTGATTTACACCAGCACCGACAACAATGTGGTTTCGGCCTACGAGGCTTTGGTCAAGGTGGGTCAAGAAGCCAAGTTGCCCTTGGTGGCTGCCGATACCGACAGCGTCAAGCGTGGTGCCGTGGCGGCTTTTGGCATCAACTACCGCGATTTGGGCGAACAAACGGGCCGCATGGTGGTGCGTATCCTCAAGGGTGAAAAGCCCGGTGATATCAAGCCCGAAGTAAGTACGAAGATGGAATTGTTTGTCAACCCCGGCGCGGCTGAAAAGCAGGGCGTCAAGTTGTCAGAGGCCCTCATCCAGTCTGCTGCCCAAGTCGTGAAGTAAAGTAGCGTTGTTTTGTCGGGGTGCCGTACTGGTTGCCCCTTCTGCTGTGCAGGAGTCATGCAATGTCTGGCTCCTGCTTTATTTTTTGCTTCCTTGCCGTTGCACCATGTCCCTTTTTTCCCTGTTGGGTGCCGTTGAAATCGGCCTCATCTTCAGCCTTGTGGCGCTGGGCGTGTTTATCTCGTTCCGCTTGCTGCGCTTTCCAGACCTGACGGTCGATGGCAGTTTTCCGCTCGGTGGTGCCGTCTGCGCTATATTGATTTCGTCAGGTACCAATCCCTATGTGGCTACCTTGGCGGCAATGGCTGCCGGTGCGCTGGCCGGACTGATTACGGGTTGGCTTAACGTCAAGCTCAAAATCATGGATTTGCTGGCCAGCATTTTGATGATGATTGCGCTGTACTCGATCAATTTGCGCATCATGGGTGGCCCCAATGTCCCCCTCATTAACGACCCCACGTTGCTGACCCTGTTGCAACCAGAGGGCATGAGCGATTATGTGGCCCGGCCCCTGATTTTGGCGGTGATCGTGCTGGCCACCAAGCTGGCGATGGATTGGTTTTTTGCCACTGAGCGCGGCTTGGCTATTCGGGCCACCGGCTCTAATGCGCGCATGGCCCGTGCCCAAGGCATCAACACCGGTGCAATGGTGTTGTTAGGCATGGCAGTATCCAATGGCTTGGTGGGTTTGGCGGGTGCTCTGTTTGCCCAGACCCAAGGCGGAGCGGATATTTCTATGGGCATTGGCACCATTGTGATTGGCTTGGCAGCCGTGATTGTGGGCGAGAGCATCTTGCCATCGCGCAAGCTGGTGTTGGCTACATTGGCCGTGGTGATTGGCGCGATTGTCTATCGCTTTTTTATTGCGCTGGCCCTCAACAGCGATTTCATCGGCCTCAAGGCGCAAGACTTGAATTTGGTCACGGCCTTGTTGGTGACGGTGGCGCTGGTCATTCCCCAGCTTAAACGCAAACTGGCTGCACGCCGCCCCCAATAAAGCGTACCGGAGAACCTTGCTATGTTGAGCGCCAAAAACCTCCAACTCACTTTCAATCCCGGCACGCCCATCGAAACCCGCGCTTTGCGTGGTATGTCCCTGAGCATTCCGGCGGGGCAGTTTGTCACCGTCATCGGCTCCAACGGTGCTGGAAAATCCACCTTTCTCAATGCCATTTCTGGGGATCAGTGGGTCGATAGCGGCACCATCAGCATTGATGGTAGCGATGTTACGCGCCAGCCAGTGTGGGCGCGTGCCTCGCGGGTGGCACGGGTGTTTCAAGACCCGATGGCCGGAACCTGTGAAGACCTGACCATTGAAGAAAACATGGCGCTGGCGCAAGAGCGCGGCACCATCCGTGGCTTGCGCGGTGCCGTTAAGGCCCACCAGCGCGAGACCTTCCGCGCCCGTTTGGCTACCTTGGGCTTGGGGCTAGAAAACCGCCTGACCGACCGCATTGGCTTGCTTTCAGGCGGGCAACGCCAAGCTGTGAGTTTGCTGATGGCAGCCTTGCAGCCATCGCGCATTTTGCTGCTCGATGAACACACCGCTGCACTAGACCCGCGTACCGCCGATTTTGTGCTGCAACTGACGGCGCGCATCGTGGCCGAAAACCAACTCACCACCATGATGGTTACGCACAGTATGCGCCAAGCGTTGGATGTCGGCCAACGCACCGTGATGCTGCACCAAGGCCAAGTGGTACTGGATGTGTCGGGCGAGCAGCGCCAGCGTTTGGATGTGCCTGATTTGCTACAGATGTTTGAAAAGGTGCGAGGCGAAAAGCTGTCCGATGATGCCTTGCTGTTAGGTTAAGTGGTCGCGATGGGTTTTTTGCCCTGAGAAGACGTGCATACTGATGCTGCCACTTTCGGGCTTGCCTTGTCAGAAGTGGGGTGTCTAAGATAGGAAATATCTTCCTGTCTGCCGTTTTCATCATCCAGAGGTCAGAAATTTATACCCATCACCTGTCAGCGCCCATGCTATCGCCATCCTTGGGAGTCGAGCTGGAGATGGTGGTGGCCCGGCGCAGCGATGGCGCTTCGTATGCGGTAGAGCAGTTTTTTCCTCACTTGCATGCTCGTAGGCAGGCGCGGGGAGAGTCTGCCAACCTTGAGTTGGCCCACAACGGCCAGCCCGTAGCAGTGGCAGGCCAGCGTGGTTATAGCTCGGTGGACAATGGTTTTAACAACCTAGAAAGTGCCTTGGGGCCTTTGGGTACGGTCGAGCAGCCCGGCGGTTTAAA
>JAIESZ010000017.1 GCA_019745615.1 Burkholderiaceae bacterium | reverse complement strand
CTGCCCAACTACATTACCGGGTCTTCTTATGTCGTGGCACCGGTAGTGGCCTTGGTGCAGCCGCAATGCACGCTCCAGCCCAATCCGCACGAGGTGGCGGATATTTTTGAAGTGCCGCTGGCCTTTTTGCTCGATCCGGCCAACCACCGGCGTCATGCTTTCGAGTGGCAAGGTGTGCGCCGTGAGTGGTTTTCTATGCCCTACCAAAGCGGCGACAAGAACCACTACATCTGGGGGGCCACCGCCGGTATGTTGCGCAATTTTTACCGTTTCCTGCAAGCTTGACGTTCTGTCTGCACCCACGCCCCAAAAAGGGCTGGGTATGATGGGAGGATGAGTTTTTTTGCCATCCTGTTCGCCTTGCTGATTGAGCAGGCCCGCCCGTTGGCGGCGCACAACCCGATCCATGCTGGATTGCGCACTTGGGCGCTGTGGGTAGGCCGCAATTTTGATGCGGGCAGGCCGCACCATGCTTGGGTGGCTTGGTCTTTGGCCGTGGTATTGCCCGCCCTGCTGGCGTTGGCGGTGCATTGGTTGCTGCTGTGGGGGTTGGGTTGGCCTTTTGCCGTGCTGTGGAGTGTGGCAGTGCTTTATCTGACGCTGGGTTTTCGCCAGTTCAGCCACCATTTCACCCGCCTGCGTGATGCCCTAGAAGAAGACAACCAAGAGCGTGCGCGCCTGTTGTTGGCTGAGTGGCAGCAGGTGGATGCCAGCCATTTGCCACGCAGCGAGATGGTGCGCCATGTGATTGAATATTCGGTGCTGGCAGCGCACCGCCATGTTTTTGGCGTGCTGGCTTGGTTTTCTTTGCTGGCGGCCTTGGGGCTGGGGCCTGCCGGAGCGGTGTTTTATCGCATGGCTGAATTTGTGGCACGGTTCTGGACGCCACGCCGTGGCACGGTGGCGGCACCAGCCAGCCTGAGCTTGCAAGTGGTAGCGCTGCGTTCTTGGACGATGGCCGACTGGCTGCCCGCCCGCCTTACTGCGCTGTGCTTTGCGGTGGTTGGGAGCTTTGAAGAAGCCATTGATGGCTGGCGTTTCCATGCCCAGCGCTTTCCCAATGACAACGATGGCGTCGTGCTGGCCGCCACTGCTGGGGCCATTAACGTGCGTTTGGGCGGCGAAGCACTGAAACTGCCGCAGGCGGCCCTGCCTGCGCCGCCGGGTTTGGTGGTAGATGCCAACATCGATGACAGTGACCAGACGCCGGGCCGTGAGCCTGAAGTGGGCCACCTGCGCAGTGTGGTGGGCTTGGTCTGGCGCTCGGTGGTCGTGTGGCTACTGCTGCTGGCGCTGCTGACCTTGGCTCGGCTATTGGGTTAAAAAATCGGGCTGCAATCGTGCGAAAGCATTAAATCCCTTTGGCTGTTGTGGAATAATGTAACCATGTACCGATCTCGCCACATGCCCATGCTGATTCGCTGGGTGCTGGCGTGCTTCGTATTGTCCTTAAGTTCTGCGATTGCGGCTCCACTCACTGGCCAGCAATCGATGGAGTTGGTTTGCTCCATGAACGCCGGCATGAAGTTGCTGGTCAAGGACAGCAATGGCGAAGTGCAGTCAAACTACACCGTGTTGGACTGCCCCCTGTGCCAAAGCCCATTGGCTCCTCCCCCTCCTTTTGTACAAGTACATCAACTGCTGGATGCGTCGCTGGCTTACGCCATGCAGTCTATCCCGGCAGCCCGTATTGCTGCGCTGGTGGCTCCGCCCATGCCGGCGCGCGGCCCCCCTTCCCTCTTCTGATAAGCACTTGATTTCGCATCCCCACCCCCTGCGGGTGGGGTTGTTTTTGCGTCTTTTGCATCTGTGCATTGGCCCAATCGCTGGGCGGGTGCGGGTGTGTTCTTGTCATGGATAAGCGTGCGTTAGAGGGTTGCATGGCGGCACTACCTGCCTAGGTGGTGGGCTTGGTTGGCTGCACCCGTGTTGCTGCGCAAGGATGGGTCTCATGTTCAATGGGTGGATGGTTGCTGCACGTCGTCAGGCGGTGCAGGTGCTGCTGGCAGGGGTCGCAGTGGTGGTATCAGGGCCGGTGCAGTCGCATGGTGCCACTGTGGGGGCATTGCAGGTTGAGCATCCCTATGCCGTGCCAACGGTGGTGGGGCAAACCGAAGGGGCGGTGTATTTTCGTGCCATCCGCAATACTGGGGCAGCAGCAGATCGCTTGATCGCTGCCGAAACTCCCGTGGCCCAGACGGTACGGCTGCAAGGGGATGCACCGCCATCCAAGGCCATTGCTTTGCCTGCCCGTTCTGTACGTGTTTTGCGCCATGAGCAGGGTGCGCCACTGCTCTTGCAGGGCTTGCAGCGTCCACTGTTAGAGGGCGAGCGCTTTGTTTTGACCCTGCATTTTGAACACGCCGGTACGCGTGAGGTGGTGGTTTGGGTGCAGCAGCCCCGCGAGCCAAAACCCTCAGGTCATGCCCATTGACGCGCTGGCCTATCTATCCATGACTGTTTTTAGTCTCCCTATTGCCGGAATTCGTATGTTCAAAATTTCTTCTCTTTCTTTGTCCATTGGGATGTCTGCCATTGCTGCTGCGGCGCTGACGGCTTGTGGTGGTGGCAGTGATGATGGTGCCGCCAGTACCCGTGAGGTGGCACTGGAGTTTGTGGCCGTGGCAGGCCATACGCCTGTGCAGTGCGGCACGTTGGTTTCTGGTTTGGGTACTGGCAGTGCGCCAGCGCAGATCAAGGATTTGCGCTTTTACATCTCCAATGTGGCACTGTTGCAGGCCAATGGAACAGAAACACCTTTGACCTTGTCGGCCAATGACAATTGGAACCTTACAGCCGGTGCGAATCAGATCACTCTGATCGACCTAGAAAATGCCACTGGTGCTTGTAGCAATGGAACTCCAGCCACCAATGCCGTGATCCGTGGCACGGTGCCTGCCGGAGATTATGTGGGCGTAAAGTTGACGATGGGCGTGCCGTTTGCACTGAACCACACACTGTATTCGGATGTGACCACCGCCAAGCCACCGCTGGACATTGGTGCAATGGCTTGGTCTTGGCAGTCAGGACGCAAATTTACTAAGATTGAGCTGACCGATCCTGAGGGCGCTACGGGCAGTTGGACGGCCAAGACCTTTGCGGTGCATTTGGGTTCGACCGGCTGTGTGGGCAATCCTGCCACCGGGGAGACCGTGCAGTGCAAGGCACCTAACCGAATGGAAGCACGCCTGACGTCGTTTAATCCTGATCAGCAAAAAATCGCGCTGGATGTGCAAGCTTTGGTGGCTGGCAATGACGTCACCAAAAATCTGGGTGGGGCCGCAGGCTGTATGTCGGGTGGCACCGACCCCGAATGCGCGGGCGTTTTCCGAGCCATGGCTATTGATTGGAAGGCCGATGGCACAGGCACTGGGTTGCCAATAGCCGCTGGTGCTTCGCAGACCATTTTCCGGCCCATCGCGCGATGAGTACCGCGCAGCGCACACACAAGGCGCTGCGCTGGCTGGCGGGTGGCCTCCTATCGGGGGCTGCTGTGCTGGCTGGGTGTGGCGGCGATGGCGTATCGGTAAACGATACGGTGCAGCCATCGGCAGAGGGCTGGCAGTGGGTGCTGCCAGCGCATTTTCCGGTACCCAAGGTGCCAGAGGGCAATCCGATGAGCGAGGCCAAGGTGGATTTGGGTCGCCATCTTTTTTATGACCGGCGTTTGTCGGGCAATGGCACCCAATCGTGTGCTAGTTGCCATCAGCAAGACAAGGCATTTACCGACGGGCGGGCGCAGGGGCTGGGTTCTACCGGCGTATTGCACCCGCGCAGTCCGCAGGGGCTGGCTAATGTGGCCTACAACGCCACCCTGACTTGGGCCAACCCCTCCTTGGTAACGCTGGAAAAGCAAATGGAGGTGCCGCTGTTTGGTGAAGACCCAGTAGAGATGGGCGTGAATGACCACAACCGGGTCGAGGTGCTGGAGCGTTTGCGCGCCGAGCCGGTGTATGCCCCCAAGTTTGCAGCAGCGTTTCCGGGGGTAGCCACACCCATTGACTGGGGGCATGTGATCCAAGCCATTGCCAGCTTTCAGCGTTCATTGTTGTCGGGCAATAGCCGCTATGACCAATACCTGCAAGGTAAGGTGCAACTGTCAGACCCAGAAACGCGTGGCATGAGGCTGTTTTTTGGCGAGAAAGCCGAGTGCTTTCATTGCCATGGCAGCTTCAACTTCAACGACCAAATCGTTCATGCCGCCAGCCGAGTGGTGGAGACGCCATTTCACAACACCGGCTTGTACAACTTGGGCGGCACCGGGGCTTTTCCGGAGCATAACCGGGGGGTGTTTGAGCTGACGGCGCTGGTCAAGGATATGGGGTTTTTCCGTGCCCCCAGCCTGCGCAATGTGGAAGTGACGGCTCCATATATGCACGACGGCACCATCACTTCGCTGGAAGCGGTGTTGGACTTCTATGCCGCCGGTGGCCGCAACATCACTACGGGCCCCTATGCCGGGGATGGCCGCCAAAACCCGCACAAAAGCGAGCTGGTGGGCCTGATTGACCTAAACGCCCAAGACAAGTCCGACATCGTTGCCTTTCTCAAGACATTGACCGACCATGAATTTCTTACCCATTCCCGCCATTCCGACCCGTGGCCGCGCCCGTAAGGTCGCTGTAGCGGCGCTGTTGGTTTGCTGCCCACTCTGGGCGGCTGCACACGGCAGCGCCGATCTGGCAGCGCCAGAGCTAGAAGAGCAGCCCGGTTTGCGCTTGTGGGCGGCGGCTGCCGTCACCTACCTCCATGCCGATGCCGTTTTGCCCTCGGCGCGCATGGATGGCTTTTTGTTGCAGGGCGATGAGGGCATCGACCGACGACGCTGGGGGCTGGAGCATGGCGTACTGGATGCTGCTTGGCGCTGGAGCCCGCAGTGGATGGCCTATGCTGCTGTGGGCAAGCACGGTAGCGACCGGGCGCACACCGAAGCCTTCTGGGTGCAAATGCGCCAGCCCCAAGGG
>JAIESZ010000077.1 GCA_019745615.1 Burkholderiaceae bacterium | reverse complement strand
AACTACCTGATGGACTCGCGCACTGGGCTGGGGCGCTTTCGGGAGTTCCGCGTTAGCAACTACCAGCTGATGATGGATTTGATTAAATACTGCCGCGACCACAGCATTGAACAGATTTTGGCCCTGCCCGACGTACAAGAACGGGTAGAACTGTATTTTGACCACGCTGAAAAAGCCAAAGAGCAAATTTTGCGCTGCGCCAAGCAGTATGGCAATTTGGTGGTGCTCGATTTGCGCGGCGAAGAAACTATCTGGGCTGTAAACCGCTTCATGATTTATGCGCTGTTCCCGACCGCGAATATCTCCATCCATGTGATGTGGGGTTTGCAAAAGCAAAATACCGTGCTGGCGACTGGTAAGTCCATCCTTGACCGCAGCAGCAAAACCCATGTGGGCAACCTGATGTTGGAATACCACGGTGGCGGCCACAATGCCGCTGGCACTTGCCAAATCAGCAACGACCAAGCCGATGCAGTGTTGCAAACGCTGATTCAACGCATTAACGCTAACGGCTAATGACGTTGGTGGTGGCCCGATCAAACCAAGGATTTGGCATCGGGTCTCTACTGTGCAAGCCCCGTAGGTCGGGTTAGCCTAACGGGTGTAATTTGACGAGCACAAAAAGCGCTGGCTGTAAGTAAGAAAGCGGAACCGATGTGGAATTTTTTTAGCGTCTCTCCAGAGTAGAAAATTCCCCCACGGTGACGCGTGGTTATTTATGCATCTCGCAATCAATAAATCTATGCGCATTCTCAGTCTGTTTGTTTTCTCGCTTGTTCTTATGCTGTCCGGCTGCACTACCATTCAGCGCACCGCCCACATGTACGGCAGCGAAGCGCCGACTCCTCTTTCCTTTCAGTACATGGACGGAGGTTCAAGCATTTATTACTCCTTCACGGTCGGTGACGCTTCGCAGCCAGATACCGCTGTCTTCTTCTATGGCGCGACGGGTTGCCCCAGCTGGAAGTCCGTGATGCCTGGGTACGTCAGCGGTCTTACGGTTAGCGCTCGTGTTTTTGTTCTCAACAAGCGTTTTGTACCTGACCGCTCTATCGGCCTACTGGACTGTAGCCAAGAATTTCGTCTCGCAAACAACCCAGAACAATGGGTTGCCGACTATTCAGAGTTTATTGCAGCACAATTAGGCCCCAACGCGCCCAAGTTCAAGAATGTTGTTTTGGTTGGCGTGTCGGAAGGTGCATTACCCGCAACCAAGGTTGCTGGGCTGTCCCCCGCGATTACCCATCTTGCAATCATCGGCAGCGGCGGTTATTCAATGCGCAAATCACTCGCCACACTCAAGCAGAGGGGGGCTATTGGGTTTGATGTTGACTCTGGCTGGAAGAAGATTACCGCCGATCCTCGCAGCATCGAGAAAGATTGGTATGGCAACCCCTATCGCTGGTGGTCAGATGTTATGGACATTGACCCGCTACCTGACTTCCTTAAGCTGAACATTCCTATCATCGTCGGCATCGGCGAGAAAGATGAGAGTGTTCCCGTGGAATCTGCACTCTTTTTGGAATCGAAATTCAAAGAGGCAGGTAAAAACAATCTCATCCTCAAGGTTTACCCAGAGTCAGATCACCGGTTGAACAGCAACGGTATTTCTCATCGCAATGAGTTTTTCGCAGAGCTATCTCGCCTGCTCCAACAAACGCATGACATTGCAGTCAAGCGGGATTCACCAAAATAGAAATGCCCCTTGCCTGAGCGTTACGCTTCTGTAAGCCCTACTTAAAAATGCAGATGAATCGTTGGAAATCAATCAAGCTGGACAAATTTTTGGCTATGTCGGAGTGGTCGCAAATCTGGTTTAGCCAACCATGAAATCTCGCGAAAAACTATTGTACAGTCAAACAACGTACCCTTTTAATTCTCGCTATCTTTGCTTGGATTGCACACAACATACTTGTTCATTCAACACCTGCATTGGTATCAAACGGTCTTGCTCTGTTAGTGAGTATTTATATGCCTCATCAAATTCACGCAAAACTCAAAGGCACAACTAGCAACGCAGCAGCCTAACCGTTTGGTCAAGCCGACGCCAAAAGCTGCACTTTGATTTTCCTCCAGTTGCTTCGCTCTTCACAGTGCAGCTTAT
Organism: Burkholderiaceae bacterium; assembly: GCA_019745615.1. Lineage (GTDB taxonomy): Bacteria > Pseudomonadota > Gammaproteobacteria > Burkholderiales > Burkholderiaceae_C > Simplicispira. Next base: position 2,844 of record JAIESZ010000077.1, on the reverse strand, counting down.
CACGGTCGTTAGGCCGCATAAAGATGGATTCCGTAAACCTAGCCACCACTGACACCCTATATTTTTATGGGGGTATGCTTACGCGATGATCGATATCAAACCTGCATATTTCCCGGAAGACTTAGAACGCGTCGTAGCCATCTTTCGGGAATACGTCGCCAGCCCAAGCGTGAGCCTCGATTTTCAGGATTACGAGCCGGAGTTTACAACCCTTCCGGGCAAGTATGCCGCTCCTGAAGGTCGCCTGCTTCTGGCGTGGAAAGATGGGGCAGTTGTCGGATGTGCCGCACTTCGCAAAGTTGATCGAAACATCTGTGAAATGAAGCGTGTCTACATTCGACCAGTAGCGCGAGGCGAAGGTCTCGGTCGTCGGCTCGTCGAAAGCCTCCTCGCAGAGGCACGAGAAGCAGGCTACTCGCGCATTTGCCTTGACGTATTGCCAGAATTTGTTGCGGCGCAAGGCCTTTATGAATCGCTGGGCTTTCGACCAGCACCACCCATAACGTTTAATCCGGTGCCCGGCACAAAGTTCTTGGGTCTGGACTTGATCTTTCCGCGCCCCGCCAGCACGACTTAACCCTCTATCCAAGTGGACGTGCCTTTGGCACGCCACTTTAATCAAACGTGAAACCTTCAGAGAGAATAATGGTTACTTGCTATCTGCGTTACATCATTGATCCGTTCAAACTCAAAGAATTTGAGAGTTACGGAAAAGTCTGGATTCCACTGGTTGAGAAGTTTGGTGGCAAACACCACGGCTACTTTTTGCCATCAGAGGGGGCAAACAATGTGGCCTTGGCAATGTTCACGTTTCCCAGTTTGGCACTGTACGAGGAATACAGAACCAAATCGCTCCAAGACCCAGAGTGTTTAGCTGCATTCAAATATGCCGAGGAAACACGCTGCATCATCAGCTATGAACGCAGTTTTTTCAGGCCTGTATTCGAATGAAAAGGGTTGAAGTGGGATTCGAACCGATTGCGGCCTGAAAAATTCAGGCGTGTCGGGTCACAATTTAGGCTTTCAAAAACTCGGCTTTGCCACCCAGCCATCGGGCAATATGGCGCTGCGCCAATTCGGGGTGCTGGGCCAGCATCTGCGGTGCCAGCGCTTTGGCCCAATCCAGCAGCAGGCCATCGGTGTTCAGATCAGCAAAGCGCAGCATGGCGTCGCCCGATTGGCGTGCGCCCAAAAATTCGCCGGGGCCACGGATTTCTAGGTCACGCCGGGCAATCTCAAAACCATCGTTGGTCTCGACCATCGCTTGCAAACGCTCGCGGGCTACTTCGCCCACACGGCCATTGTCACCGGTGGAATAGAGCAGCACGCAGGCCGAAGCCACGGCCCCCCGGCCCACGCGGCCACGCAACTGGTGCAACTGGCTCAGGCCAAAACGCTCGGCGTGTTCAATCACCATCAGGCTGGCGTTGGGCACGTCCACACCCACCTCGATCACTGTGGTGCTCACCAGCACGCCCAACTGACCGGCGCTAAACGCCGCCATTACCGCCTTTTTCTCAGCGCTGGGCATACGCGAATGCAGCAACCCGACTTGCACCCCCGGCAAGGCCGCCGACAAATCGGCATGGGTAGCCGTGGCATTGGACAGGTCGAGCGCTTCGCTTTCTTCGATCAGTGGGCACACCCAGTAGGCTTGGCGGCCAGCGGCCATTTGTGCCCCCAAACGGGCGATGAGTTCATCGCGGCGGCTGTCGCTGATGGTTTTGGTAACAATGGGGGTGCGTCCCGGTGGCAGCTCGTCAATCACCGAGACATCCAAATCGGCGTAGTAGCTCATGGCCAAGGTGCGCGGAATGGGCGTGGCCGTCATCATCAGCAAATGCGGCTCCATGCCGTGGGCCGCCAGCTTTTGCCGCAGCGCCAAGCGTTGGGCGACGCCAAAGCGGTGTTGCTCGTCAATCAAGGCCAGCGCCAGATTTTTGAAATGCACCTGCTGCTGAATGACAGCATGGGTGCCGACCACCAGTGCTGCCTCGCCGCTCTCAATGCGCGCCAGCATGGCGGCGCGCTCTTTTTTCTTTTGCCCACCCACCAGCCACGCCACCGATTGGCCCCGTGCCGCCAGCAGCGGCTCCAGCCAGCCAATCAGCTTGGCAAAGTGCTGCTCGGCCAAAATCTCGGTAGGGGCCATCAGCGCGCATTGCCAGCCCGCATCTATTGCGAGAGTAGCCGCCAAAGCAGCCACCACCGTTTTGCCTGAACCTACATCGCCTTGCAACAGCCGGTGCATGGGCACGGGGCGCGCCAGATCGTATGCAATTTCTGTACCCACACGGTGCTGGGCGGCAGTCAGGGCAAAGGGCAGCACGGCCAGCAATTGCTCGTGTAAGGGCAAGCCTGCTGGCCCAGCCACGCGGGCCTGTAACACCGGGGCGCGCAACTGTGCCCGCTCCTGCCGCGATTGCGCTTGTGAGAGCTGCTGCGCTAGCAGCTCTTCGGCTTTCAGGCGTTGCCATGCCGGGTGGCTTTGGTCTTCTAGCGTTGCCAGCGCCACATCGGGCGGGGGGTGGTGCAAAAACATCAGCGCTTGGCGCAAAGTCCACAGCTGCCCACTGCCCAACGCGCTATGCCGTTGTAAGGGCGGCGGTGGTGCCCCCGGTGGCAGGGTTTCAGCCAGATCGACCCGCCCCAGCGCCGTCACAATCGCCCGGCGCAGATACGGCTGTGGCAGCCCAGCGGTGGCTGGATAAATCGGTGTCAGGGCCGCAGGCAGTTCGCCCTCAGCCAGACGAAAGGCCGGGTGCAGCATCTGCCGCCCCCAAAATCCCCCCTTGACTTCGCCCCGGATGCGCAGGCGCGCCCCCACCGCCATTGTTTTTTGCT
>JAIESZ010000205.1 GCA_019745615.1 Burkholderiaceae bacterium | reverse complement strand
TCTGCGGTGCCTGCCATCAGCACATGGGGCATTCGGGCCAGATCGGCTACGACGGCATGGCCCACAATGTCCTTGCCCAGTGCCAGCGTCAAGGCCGACTTGCTGTCTTGGAAGGGAGCAGAACCCACAATTTCACCCAAACGCACCGCTTGGCGTTTGACGTTGGGCAATTCCAGCGCGATAGGCTCTGGGCCAGAGCCAGGATCGACCACACGAATCGAGACCAAACTGAGCGCACGGGCCAGATCGCGGGCCAGCTCTACCACCTGCACGAGGGTGGCATCGGCGGCCAGCTTGATGTTGTAGCGGGTAATAACGGGGCCGGGCATGGCCGCCACCACCGCCACCTCGATACCAAAATCGCGCAGCTTTTTTTCAATCAAGCGGCTGGTCATTTCCAATGTGTCAGAAGACACCGGCTCTTGGCGGGGTGATGCCGTGTGCAGCAAGTTCAGCGGTGGCAGATGAGCGCGAGACCGATGGCCCACCGGCTTGTCAGAAGGGACTTGCCTGACCGGAGGGGCTTCGCGCAGCAAAGGTGCTGGCCCAGTATCCAAGACAGGCTCTGCCCATCCGGGTTGTGCTTGGTCTGGATCGACAATTTTTAACGGCTGCGGGTGGTGCTCTTGCAACTCAATGCGCTCTTCCTGCACCACCTCCTCGCGCAGTTGGGCAGCGCGCTTGCCTTCGGCAATGTCTTTAGCCTCTTCGCGGCGTACACGCCCAAACTGCACGATGGCATCTAGGCGCGCACCCAACCTCTCAGCCAATCGGCTCCAAGAAAAATGGAAAACCCCAGACGCCCCCAGCACCGCCAAAGCAAAGCCCAACAAACCTGAGCCATCAAAACCAAGCCAGCGCATACTGGTCACACCCACCATATAGCCCAATACGCCCCCCGCATGGCCCGGCAGCAAGGACTCGACCGCGTACAAGCGCGACCACTCTAGCCCCGCGCTGGCACACAGCAGCAACAGCAGCCCGGCCCAAAAACGCGCCCGCCGTACCAGCACCTCTTTGAGGGAGAGATCATCGGCCAGCGCCTCGTCACCACGCATCCGGCGCGCCAATGAAGTCAGCCAGACAAAGGCCCCGGCCACCAAGCACCACCAGATAGAAAATCCGAGCGAGAAATAGCTCACATCAGCCAGCCAAGCCCCCACCCGGCCTAGGCGATTGCGCACCAGCCCATCGCCAGCACCGGAGGTAGACCAGGCCATGTCTAATGGCGAATAACTCAGCAGCGCCAGCAACCACAGAGCCAGCGCCAACGCACCAGCGAGCAAAGAAATCTCATGGCCCAGCCGGGCAAGACCGGCGCGCAATGCAGACTTGCCGGGTGGAGAAGCGTTGAGGGTATTGGAAGAAGAAGAATAGGTCATGGACGTGTGGCACAGCGCCATTGCAGCTATTGTCGTTTTTAATGGCTGCCATATAAAGCAAGCCAGCGGCAAGATGGCGAAGTTGCATGATACTTGCGTCTCCGTGCAATCGCATGAATCTGAAATTTCAAGCCCTATGTCTAGCACCTCACACGCCCAAGTTCTGATCCTCGGTTCTGGCCCTGCCGGTTATACCGCCGCCATTTATGCCGCCCGTGCCAACCTCAACCCGGTGCTCATCACCGGCATGGCCCAAGGCGGCCAACTCACCACCACCACCGAAGTGGACAACTGGCCCGCCGACGTGCAGGGTGTGCAAGGCCCAGAGCTGATGCAGCGCTTTTTGGAGCACGCCGAGCGCTTTAAAGCAAAAATTGTTTTTGACCACATCAACCAAGTAGACTTTTCCAAGCGCCCCTTCACCTTGACGGGTGATAGCGGCACCTACACCTGCGATGCCCTCATCATCGCCACCGGGGCCTCGGCCAAATACTTGGGCCTGCCCTCGGAGCAAGAATTTATGGGCCGGGGGGTTTCGGGCTGCGCCACCTGTGACGGCTTTTTCTACCGCGACCAAGATGTCTGCGTGGTGGGGGGCGGCAACACGGCGGTCGAAGAAGCACTGTACCTGTCCAACATCGCCCGCAAAGTGACGTTGGTGCATCGGCGCGATAAGTTCAAGGCAGAGCCGATTTTGATCGACAAGCTGATGGAAAAAGTGGCCGCAGGCAAAATTGAGCTGAAAACCTTCTTCACGCTAGAGCAGGTGCTGGGCGACCAAAGCGGCGTGACCGGCATCCGTTTGCAAAGCACCCAAGACGGCCACACCGAAGACATCGCCCTGCAAGGCTGCTTTATCGCCATTGGCCACGCCCCCAACACCGACATCTTCCAAGGCCAACTGGAACTGGACAATGGCTACGTTGTCACCCAAGGCGGGCGCAACGGCTTTGCCACCCAAACCAGCGTGCCCGGCATTTTTGCCGCCGGTGATGTGCAAGACCATATCTACCGCCAAGCCATCACCAGCGCTGGTACGGGCTGCATGGCCGCACTCGATGCCCAGCGCTTCTTGGAACAAAACCCACCGGCCTAAAGCGCACGGGTTATAATCCTAGGCTTTGCCAAAACTGGCCCTGTCTCTTGCAGACAAGGCCAGAGTTTTGATAGCTATGGCAATCGGGTTACCGCCACCCTTCTGGCGAGGTGAGGTTGAGCCACCAGGCTGGCACCGCAAGGATGCCGCCCCGCAGTGGCCAACCGTTCCAAATGATCGGAGTGTCCTAATGGCACGCGTATGTGACGTCACGGGCAAGAAGCCCATGGTCGGGAACAATGTTTCCCATGCCAACAACAAAACCAAGCGCCGGTTCCTGCCGAACCTGCAATACCGCCGTTTCTGGGTTGAGAGCGAAAACCGCTGGGTTCGCCTGCGCGTTTCGAGCGCTGCCCTGCGTTTGATCGACAAGAACGGTATCGACTCGGTGCTCGCAGACCTGCGCGCACGTGGTCAGGCTTAAGGAGAAGCACCATGGCAAGCAAAGGCGGACGCGACAAGATCAAGCTGGAATCCACTGCGGGTACTGGCCACTTCTACACCACCACCAAGAACAAAAAGACTACGCCCGAGAAAATGCTGATCATGAAATTTGATCCTAAGGCTCGCAAGCACGTCGAATACAAGGAAATGAAGCTGAAGTAATTCAGCCTTCTGTCCTTGGACAACAAAAAACCGCCTCTGCGCTTGCGCTAGGCGGTTTTTTTATCGCCTACCCCCATCAGATCAGGGGCAGGCAAGGGCCAGTTAGGGCTTGCGCGTCCAAACGGCGGCAAAGAAGCCATCGGTCTGGTGCTGATGCGGCCAGAGGCGCACGTATTGCGTGCCGGTATCGCCACCACTGCACAGGCTGGCAGCATGGTCTACTTTGAGTTGCGCCAACACTTCACCAGCATCCAGCGCCACAAAATCGGGGTGGGCGGCAGCAAAGGCTTCGGCGATGCGCTCATTTTCTTCGGGCAGCACGCTACAGGTGGCATACACCAAGCGCCCACCGGGTTTGACCAGACGCGCCGCGCTAGCCAAGATGGCGGCCTGTTTGACCTCCAACTCTTGTACTGCCTTGGGGGTTTGACGCCATTTCAAGTCGGGGTTGCGGCGCAGGGTACCGAGGCCAGAGCAGGGCGCATCCACCAGCACGCGGTCAATCTTGCCCGCGAGGCGCTTCACGCGCTCATCGCGCTCATGGGCAATGGCCGCCGGATGGACGTTAGACAGCCCGCTGCGCGCCAGCCGGGGCTTGAGGGCATCCAACCGGTGTGCTGACACATCAAAGGCATACAAACGGCCCGTGCTGCGCATGGTGGCACCAATAGCCAGCGTTTTGCCGCCAGCGCCCGCGCAGAAATCGACCACCATCTCGCCACGCTTGGCATCCAAGAGCAGCGCCAGCAGTTGCGAGCCTTCGTCCTGCACTTCAATCGCGCCACGGACAAAAGCGGGCAGCTTGGTCAGCGCCGGTTTGCCCACCACACGCAGACCCCAAGGGGAATACGGCGTAACGACGGACGCGATGCCCGCCTGTGCCAGCTCACGCTGTACCTCAGGGCGCTTGTCCTTGAGGGCATTGACGCGCAAATCCAGCGGTGCACTGCACGACAGGGCCTGCACAAGGGGCCAAAAACCATCGCCCAACTGCACTTTGAGCGGCTGCACCAGCCATTCGGGCAGGTTGTGGCGGTGGCGCTCTAGCAAATCGTCGTCGCGCACGGCGTCACACTGGGTTAGCCATTGTTGTTCGCGGTCGCTCAAAGCGGCGTGCAGAAAATCGCGCGGGCCATGCGCGGCTTGGGGATTGGAGCGGCGGGCCTCCTCGTCCTGCCAGTGGGCAAAGCCCAAAATGGCCAGACGACGCTCTCTGGGGCCAGAGCCCGACGGGGCCATGTGGTCAAACAGCAGCTTTTTGCGCAGCACTGTATAGACGGTTTCTGCCAGCGCCGCGCGTTCGCGCTGGCCCAAGCCACGGTTGTCGCGGAAAAACCGCGATACCACGGCATCAGCAGGGTGTTCAAAGGTAAGGGTGAGCCGCACCAGTTCGGTACAGGCTTCGATCAGGGCTTTCGGATGCATGGGGGTGATTGTCCTTGAAGTGCATACACATACTCGGTTTTAATTTATGCAGAGCCCCTCAAAACCGTCAACATCTTTTGACCATGACACCCACCACAACACCATCCCCGCGCTATTTTGCTTATTGGGGCAAGGCCCGGCCTTCAAATTCTGCGGCAGAGATGCACCTGCTGGCCTACCATGCACTCGATGTGGCCGCAGTGGGCGAGGTGTATTTGCAGCGCTCACCAGAGCTGCTTGCTTGGCTGGCACAGGAGCTTGGACACACAGACCTTGAAGCGACCCGCGCATGGGTGGTGTTTTGGTTGTCTTTACACGATCTGGGCAAGTTTTCACTCAGCTTTCAGGGGCAGCGGGCTGATTTGGCTCAGCGCTTACAACCCAATGAAAGCTGCTCCCA
>JAIESZ010000164.1 GCA_019745615.1 Burkholderiaceae bacterium | reverse complement strand
ATGAAAGAACAGGGCTACGGGCACACCTACCGCTATGCCCATGATGAACCCAACGCCTATGCTGCGGGTGAAACTTACCTGCCCGACGGCATGAAAGAACCGGGGTGGTACCAGCCCACACCCAGAGGTTTGGAGAGCAAAATTGCCGAAAAATTAGCCCTACTGCAACAGTGGGATCAGGCGGCGCGCAAGAAATAGCCGGGCCAAATGCTTTGGGGCAGAGCGCGATAGCAGCAGGTGCCACGGTTAAACTTCGCGCAGCACGCATTTGTCATATTTTTGACATGACGGCGTAACAATAAGTTCTGAATCCTAGGAAACGCAATGCTATTTAGCAAGCTACTGCCACGCGAAGGCAATTTTTTCGAGATGTTCAACCACCACGCAGATCGCATCGTCGAGTCTGTGCAAGCCCTAGCGCAATTGGTGGCCAACTACAACGATGAAGACTTGCGCCACAAATATGGCCAAGCGGTCGATAGCGCCGAAGCTGCCGCCGACCTCATCACCATCGAGGTCAACCGTTCGGTACACCAAACCTTTATTACCCCGATTGACCGCGAGCAGATCCACGCCCTCATCAACAGCATGGACGATGTGGCCGACTTGGTGCAAGACGCCGCTGAGACGATGGATTTGTACGACATCCGGCACATGACGCCCGAAATCACCCGCCTGACCGATTTGGCCGTGAAGTGCTGTGAGCGTGTGCGTGAGGCGGTGCGCTTGCTCGACAAGGTGGCCGATCAATCCATTGCCGAGGCCGCCCTGAAAACCTGTGCCGAGATTGACCAGCTTGAAAGCGATGCCGACCGCGTGCTGCGCGCCGCCATGAGCAAACTGTTCCGTGAAGAGCCGGATGTGCGCGAACTCATCAAGCTCAAGGCGGTGTACGAGCAATTGGAAACCATCACCGATAAGTGCGAAACCGTGGCTAACCACATCGAGGGCATCATCCTCGAAAATGCCTAAGCAGGACGGCACACGCTATGGAAACTGCACAAGCTGCCCTGTGGGTCGTTGTAATGCTGGTGGCGCTGGCCATCCTGTTCGACTTTATGAACGGATTTCACGATGCCGCCAACTCGATTGCCACCGTCGTCTCTACCGGGGTGCTCAAACCGGGGCAGGCGGTGGTGTTTGCTGCCTTTTTTAACTTTGTTGCCATTTTTATTTTCCACCTGAGTGTGGCGGCCACGGTGGGCAAGGGCATTGTCCAGCCGGGGGTGGTCGATACCCATATCGTCTTTGGCGCGCTGGTGGGGGCCATTACGTGGAATGTGGTCACTTGGTACTACGGTATTCCCAGCAGCTCCTCCCACGCCCTGATCGGCGGTATTGTGGGTGCGGTGATCGCTAAGGCTGGAGCCGGTGCTCTGGTGTCGGCGGGCATCCTCAAGACCGTGGCCTTTATTTTTGTCTCACCGCTGCTGGGTTTTTTGCTCGGTTCGTTGATGATGGTGGCCGTGGCTTGGATTTTCCGGCGTACGCGCCCCAACAAGGTGGACAAATGGTTTCGGCGTTTGCAACTGCTCTCGGCAGGAGCCTACAGCTTGGGCCACGGTGGCAATGATGCACAAAAAACCATTGGCATCATCTGGCTGTTGTTGATTGCCACGGGTTACAGTTCTGCCAGCGATGCCTCGCCACCCACTTGGGCCATCGTTTCTTGCTATATGGCTATCGGTTTGGGCACGATGTTTGGTGGCTGGCGCATTGTGAAAACGATGGGTCAAAAAATCACCAAGCTCAAGCCCGTAGGCGGATTTTGCGCCGAAACCGGCGGTGCCCTGACATTGTTTATTGCCACCGGGCTGGGTATTCCAGTCTCAACCACCCACACCATCACTGGTGCCATTGTGGGTGTTGGTTCTACGCAGCGCGCCAGTGCCGTCCGTTGGGGCGTGGCGGGCAACATCATCTGGGCTTGGATTTTGACCATTCCGGCCAGTGCCTTTGTCGCCGCTATTGCCTATTGGATCAGCCTGTATCTGTTCTGAGTCGTTATAATGTTAGGCTTTGCAGCGTGTCGCTGGCCGGGTGGTCATGTCGCGTGTCTCAAGCGCTGCGAACACCGGGATCAGGCCTAGCGTCCTGACCCACCACCCCAAGGATCCATCATGGTCGTCATTCGACTCTCTCGCGGCGGCGCTAAGGCCCGTCCTTTCTTCAATATCGTCGTTGCTGACAAGCGCGTGCGTCGCGATGGCCGCTTTATCGAGCGTCTGGGCTTTTACAACCCCAGCGCCAAGGGTGGCGAAGAAGGTCTGCGCATTGCCCAAGACCGTCTGGCCTACTGGACAGGCGTGGGCGCACAAACTTCGCCTACCGTCGATCGCCTGATCAAGCAAGCTGCTAAACAAGCCGCCTAATCGCTCTGCGCGACACAAGGCGGGTTTCGTCGGTACCCACTGACGAAACCCGCCTTTTCTTTTTTCTCCCTTTTTTCCTGCATTGCTATGTCTGCTGTCCTAAATCTGGAATCCGTTGCCCTGCCTGAGGATGCCGTCGAGGTCGGGCGCATTGCCGATGCTTGGGGTGTGAAGGGCTGGTTCAAGGTGATCTCGCACAACGCCGCCCCAGATGCCCTGTTTGCCGCCAAGCAGTGGTACATCCTGCCCAGTGAGCGCGGTGCCCGTACCTTCAGTGGCACGGCATCGTTGTCCATTCGCCAAGTGCGGCCCCATTCCGACACCATTGTGGCGTGGGCACAAGGCATTGATGACCGCAATGCAGCAGAGGCGTTGCGCGGCGCGCGTATTTTTGTACCGCGTGCAGACTTTCCGGCCCCCGCAGAAGATGAGTATTACTGGGTTGATTTGATTGGCCTCAACGTGTTCAACCGCGAGGGCGTGGCCTTGGGCCAAGTGCGCGAGTTGATGTCCACCGGGCCGCAAACCGTGCTGGTGCTGGAGGCTGACAATCCCGAAGGCAAGCCGATTGAGCGCATGATTCCGTTTGTTTCGGCTTTTGTCGATAAGGTCGAGTTGGCCCAGCGCCGTATTTTGGTCGATTGGCAACCCGATTACTGATTGCGTATCACTGCCTGCCATGCGTTTTGACGTTATCACCCTGTTTCCGGAGCTGTTTGCCCCCTTTTTGGCCAGCGGCATCACGCGCCGTGCCTATGCTAGTGGCTTGGTCGATGTGCGGCTGTGGAACCCGCGCGACTATGCCGAGGGCAATTACCGCCGCGTCGATGACCGGCCCTTTGGTGGCGGCCCCGGTATGGTAATGATGGCTCCGCCGCTAGAGCGCTGTTTGGCGGCCATCCGTGCCGATCGGGCCGAGGATGTGGCGGCCCCAGTGCCGGTGGTGTTGTTTTCGCCCATTGGCGCGCCGCTCAACCATACGGCAGTGGAGCACTGGTCGGGCAGCGCCGGGGCGGTGTTGCTTTGTGGCCGCTACGAAGGCATAGACCAGCGCTTTATTGACCGCTATGTCACGGCGCAAATCAGTTTGGGCGATTTTGTGCTGTCGGGTGGCGAGATTGCTGCGCTGGCGCTGCTCGACGCCGTGGCGCGTTTGCAACCGGGGGTGCTCAATGATGCGGGTAGCCACCAGCTTGACAGCTTCAATCCGGCCTTGGATGGCCTGCTCGATTGCCCGCATTACACCCGCCCCGAAGAATGGCAGGGCGACGCCGTACCGGCACCGCTGTTGTCGGGCCACCATGCGCAGATTGAACGCTGGCGGCGCGACCAGTCTTTGCGCACCACGGCACAGCACCGTCCAGACTTGCTGGCCACGGCCCGTGCCCACGGTAAGCTACAAGCTGCCGACGAAGCCCTGCTGCGCAGCTTGCAGGGCAAGCTATAATCTTGGGTTTTTCGATCCTCTGGCCGGCCGCCTTGCTTGTGCAAGGCAAAACGTCAATCCCGACAATGCCAATGATGGCGCGGACATGATCGTTGGATGCAACCATGAACCTGATCCAGACCCTGGAAGCGGAAGAAATCGCCCGCCTCAACAAAGAAATCCCCGACTTTGGCCCCGGTGACACCGTCATCGTGAGCGTGAACGTCGTTGAAGGCAGCCGCAAGCGCGTGCAAGCCTACGAAGGCGTGGTGATTGCCAAGCGTAACCGTGGCCTCAACAGCGGCTTTACCGTGCGCAAGATCTCCAGCGGCGAAGGCGTGGAACGTACCTTCCAAACCTACAGCCCGCTGATCGCCAAGATCGAAGTCAAGCGCCGTGGTGACGTGCGCCGTGCCAAGCTGTACTACCTGCGTGAGCGCAGCGGTAAGTCGGCACGTATCAAAGAAAAGCTGCCACAGCGCAAGGTGCCCGTGGCTGCAGCAGTGGCCGCAGCATAAAGCCTGCCCCACCGCCGCCTTGAGCGCATCAGCCGCTACAGCATTGCCTGTAGCGGCTTTTTGTTTTTTTACTAACTGCTTTGCCGTGACTGCACTCTCCTCTCCACCATCGCGCTTCAAATTGCCCAGCTTTGACCCCCGCCAAGTGCCAGTGCTGGGGGTAGACAGCCATTTGCCGCCGGTACTGGCTGCAGCCCAAACCCCGCAGGCACTGCGCCAGCGCTTTGCCCAGCCACCACAGCATTGGCAGCCAGAGGTGGTGCGTGAACATTCTTTCTCGGATCGGCCCCAAGCTGCGGCGGCGGTGCTGGTGCCTATTGTGTTGCGTGAGCAGCCGATGGTGCTGCTGACCGAGCGCAGTATGCAGCTATCGAGCCACTCTGGGCAGGTGGCATTTCCGGGCGGGCGGGCCGATCCAGACGATGAATCTATGGCTGCCACTGCACTGCGCGAGGCCCAAGAGGAAATTGGTCTTGATCCGCGCTGGGTGGAGGTGCTGGGCACTCTGCCCAACTACATTACCGGGTCTTCTTATGTCGTGGCACCGGTAGTGGCCTTGGTGCAGCCGCAATGCACGCTCCA
>JAIESZ010000043.1 GCA_019745615.1 Burkholderiaceae bacterium | reverse complement strand
AAGATGATGGGCTTGTCGCTGTCTTCGCGCAGGTAAAAGCTGCCAAAGGGGCCTTCAATGCGCAAAATGTCTTTTTCTTTCAGGGCGCTAAACACATGGTCGGTAAAGCGGCCACCGGGCATGTGGCGAATGTGCAGTTCTACGCTGGGTGCCTGCGCTTGGGTATGCGGTGCATTGGCCATGGAATAAGCCCGGCGGGCACCATCGCGCAAAATGAACTCGATGTACTGCCCAGCATGGTAGCGGAAGGGGTCGTTGGCCGGTAGTTGCAATTGCAGTTGCATGACGTCTGGCGAGAGCTGCGTACGGGCGCTCACGCGCACCGGCATCCGCTTGATCGGAAAGGCGCTTTCGTCAGTGACTTGGCGCGATTGCAGCACCACGTCAGATTGGGCTTGGGCGCGGCAGGTCAGTACCCAACCGGCTGCCGCTTCTTCGGCGCTCAGAGCTTTGGCTTGGTAGTCGCCATGTAGCACCTCGCCATCTAGCTTTTGGCATTTGCACGAGCCACAGGCTCCGTCTTTGCAGCCGTAGGGCAGGCCCACGCCATTGCGGATGGCGGCCTCTAGGATGGTTTCGCTGGCTTGGGCAGAAAAAGTGCGGCCACTGGGTTGCACGGTAATTTGTACGCTGGCGGGTGCGGTGCTCATGGCTTGGGTATCCTTGGAAGATAAAACAGCTTACTCAGGCGAGATTTTGCCAGCCATCACCATGTCCCTTTCTGCTTTTGCTGGCTCTTGCGGGGCCTTGCCCACCCGTTTTCGGCGGCCACGTTTGCTTATTATTGGTTGTGGCGATGTTGGCCTGCGCGTGCAGCGCTTGGCTTTAGCCAGCCCCGGCGCAGCGCAGCGTGGTCGGGTTTATGCCTTGACGTCTAGCCCAGAGCGGCTGGCACTGTTGCGGGCTGCTGGCATCACCCCTTTGCAGGGTAATTTGGATCAGCCGCGCACCTTGCGCCGCTTGGCCGGTTTGGCTACCCACCTGTTGCACCTCGCGCCGCCACCGGGCCAAGGCCGTGATGGCGCAGCGTTGCTACACGATCCACGCACGCTGGCGCTGGTGCGCAGTTTGCGCCGTGGGCGGCTGCCGCAAGCGCTGGTCTATGCCTCTACCAGTGGGGTTTATGGCGATTGCGCAGGCGCTTGGGTGCCAGAGACCCGGCCTGTGGCACCGGCCACCGCACGGGCGCAGCGGCGCGTGGCTGCTGAGGCCGTATTGCGCCAGACTTTAGGGCGCTCTGGGGTGCGTGTGGGTATTTTGCGCGTGCCCGGTATCTATGCCCCCGACCGCGAGGGCGGCACGCCGCGTGCGCGTCTGTTGCGTGGCACCCCCGTATTGCAAGCCAGTGATGATGTGTTTACCAACCATATCCATGCGGACGACTTGGCACGCGCTTGCCGACTGGCCTTGTGGCGCGGCGCAGCCCAGCGCATCTACCATGCCAGCGACAACACGCAACTGCGCATGGGCGATTATTTTGACGGGGCTGCCGATCTGTATGGCTTGCCGCGCCCACCACGCCTGTCACGCCGCGAGGCGCAAGTGCAACTGCCGCCGCTGCTGCTCAGTTTTATGAGCGAGTCGCGCCGCCTAGACAATCACCGCTTGCGCCATGAGTTGCGCTTGCGCCTGCGTTACCCTACCGTAGCCGAAGGGTTGCGCAGTCCATCCGGAATGGGGCTGATGACCAACAAATAGCCGCTGCCCGTTGGATCGACACTGACCGAGGCCGACATGGTGTGTAAGGTGGTGCCATCTGGCCCCAGCACGGCCAAGGCACCGGACGGTCTGCTACTGTCTTGCTGGGCGTATGCAAGCAAGTCATGCAGCACCAAGTTGCTGGCGGGGGGCAAAAAACTGTCTAGCCGCTGCCCGCACAAGGCTTCACGTGTACTGCCGAGCAGTTGGACGGCGGTGGCGTTTAATTCAAGGATGCGTGCTTGAAAGTCTAACCCCAAACAGGCCACAGGGGCGGCGTCATAGCGCTGCATTTGGCGTGCCAAAGCCGCCTCCAGTTCGGCGCGGGTGTTGCGCAGCTCTTCAGCTTGTAGGTCTAGCTCTACCTGATGCACTTGGAGTTCGTGTAACAAGGCCAAGGCATCTACCGAGGTGGCTGACGAGGAGGCCAGTTCGTGCAGTACCCGCAGTGCAGCCATCGCACTACCATAGGTACCACCGGGGGCTGCGGGATACGCCAGGCTCGATTGGGCGCGCTCGCGTAAAGTGCTCAGGTGATCGGGCGGGGAGGTGCTACTGGACATAATAACTTTCAAGCAAATAAAGATTGCTCAGGGCTGACTGTAGCCCTCGCGCAAGCGGAACTCCAGTTCTTTGGCCTTGGTGATGTCCACAAACGTGAGTACAGCACCTTGGATCATGTTGGTCAGGGTGCGATAGGGCATGATGCGCACTGAAAACCAGCGCCCATCGGTGGTGGCAATTTGCTTGTCGCTGCTGGCTAGGGTGCGCAAAGTGTCTTGCACATCACTGTGCAGCGCCGGGTAGTTCAGCGCACTGGCCAGATCGCTCAGGGGGCGGCCCACGTCGCCATCACGCAAATGAAAGATGCTGGTGGCCTGTTCGGTAAAGCGGCGCACGTTCAAGTCGTTGTCTAAAAACAGCGTGGCAATATCGGTGCTGTTGAGCAGATTTTGCATATCGCTTTGTGCCAGCGCCAAATCGTCGAGCTTGGTTTGTAGCTCGGCATTGATGGTCTGCAACTCTTCGTTCATGGATTGGGCCTCCTCTTTCGAGGTGGTTAGCTCCTCATTGGCCGATTGCAGCTCCTCGTTGGCCGACTGGAACTCTTCATTCGCCGCTTGCAGGGCCTCTTTAGAGGCTTGCATTTCTTGGTGCAGCGCACGTATTTCTTCGCGTGCGCGTTCCAGTTCTTGCACCATTGCGGTATCTACAGGCTCGGCGGTGTTGGCTTTTTTAGTCTGCCTTCTTTTGGGTAGGGCCACTTCACGAAACACCACCATCGCCATGCCCTCTAGGGCCTTGGGTTCTTGCACGGCTTGTACCGTCAGGTGCAGGGTGCGCGTGGGGTCGTCTTCGAGGGGCAAGTCGTGCAGCTCTACGGTGCGGTGTTCTTGCAAGGCGTGGCGCAGGGCTACGGCCAGTTGGGTACGGATACCCGGTCGGGCCATGACGTGCAGGTTCCAGTTGGCTTTGCCTGCTGCGGGTTCAAGGTAGCGGCCTGTGCGGCCACTGATATAGAGGATGTCGCCCGCTGCATTGACCAGTACTGCTGGGGGCGAAAAAGTTTGCAGCAGCACCTGATCGGCCAAGGTTTGCAGGCTGCCGGGGTGCATGGAAGAGGTGGACACAAGGGTCTCCGGCGCTGCTTTGCGCAGCGCTGCATGGCGATTGACGGGAAAGTCCACCGCGCCAGCACTGAGGGCATAGTCGTTGCGACGGTAGAGTCTAGACTTTAAGTCCACCAAGGGGCTGAACAGCCGCTGGGCAGCAGACCCGACCGTTTCGGAGTTTCCTAGCAGCAACATGCCACCGGGGCGTAGGCTAAAGTGAAACAGCGGTATCAAGCGCTGTTGCAGTGCCGCTTTGAAATAAATCAATAGGTTGCGACAGGATAAAAAGTCCAGCTTGGTAAAGGGCGGATCCATGATGACGTCATGTTGTGCAAACAGCACCATGTCGCGGATGATCTTGGCGACGCGAAAACCACCGTCTTGTTCTACAAAGAAGCGCACCCGCCGTTCGGGAGCCATATCTGCCAGCAATTTGGCCGAATACCAGCCTTTGCGCGCTATGGCAATGGCATCGGCATTGAGATCCGTGGCAAAAATCTTTAGCGTTTGGGGTGGGGCATCGGGCAGGGCATCTTGCGCCTCCTGAAACGTCATGGCCAAGGAATAGGCTTCCTCGCCACTGGAGCAAGCAACGACCCAAGCGCGCAATGAATGCAGGTTCTTGGCTTGGGCCAATAGCGGCGGCCATACCTGCGTTTGCACATCCAACCAAACGGCGGCATCTCTAAAAAAACTGGTCACACCGATGAGCATTTCTGCAAACAGTAGATCTAGTTCTTCGGGGTTGTTTTGCAAGAATGCGGCGTAGGCTTGCGTAGAGGCCAAGCCATGCACCGCCACGCGGCGCTCAATGCGGCGCAGCAAAGTGCTGGGTTTGTACAGCGACAAGTCGTGCTTGCTGTGCTCGCGCAGCAAACGCACGATGGTATCGAGTGCCGAGGCTTCATCGTCGGGTGGCGTTTGCGGCGGGCTGGGTGCTGTTGCCGCTGCTTGCATGATGGCTGTGATGATGCGTTGCGGCAGCTCTTGGGCCAAGGCCACGATGTTGACGCAGCCTGCGGCGATGGCGCTGTGCGGCATAGAGTCAAATTGTGCCGAGCTTGGCTCTTGCGCCAAAGTGAGGCCACCTTGCCCTTGAATGGCTTGCAGACCCAGTGTGCCATCTGCACCCATACCCGACAGCACAACCCCAATGGCCTGCTGGCGCTGTTCTTGGGCCAGCGATTGGAACAAAACATTGATGGGCAAGCGCGGGCCTCTGGCTTGCCTTGTGGGGGTCAAGTGCAAGCAACCTTGCGCCAGTGTCAGCTCGCAGCCGGGGGGAATGACATACACCGCATTGGGCGCGGGCGTTAAGCCCTGTGTGGCTTCGTGTACCGGCAGTGTCGTCACGCGCTGCAACAGGGTGCCCAGCATGGCTTTGTAGCTGGGGGCCATGTGTTGCACCACGACGTAGGCCAGCCCACTGTCGGGTGCCACATGGGAGAAAAAAAGCTCCAATGCGGCCAACCCGCCTGCCGAGGCTCCCACCCCTACGATGCGTGTCGGATGCACGACAGCAGGTGTGTTGCTGCTACGGTGGGTGTTGCTCGATACCATACGCAAGTATGCGGCATGGCGCATG
>JAIESZ010000294.1 GCA_019745615.1 Burkholderiaceae bacterium | reverse complement strand
GGTGAAGTGCCCGAATCGCTCAAAGGCAAGCGGGTGCTCAGTTTGGACATGGCAGCACTGTTGGCCGGGGCCAAATTTCGCGGCGAGTTTGAAGAACGCCTGAAAACTGTGCTCAAAGAATTGGCCCAAGACGAAGGCCAAACCGTCGTTTTTATTGACGAGCTGCACACGATGGTGGGCGCAGGCAAGGCCGAAGGGGCGATGGATGCGGGCAATATGCTCAAGCCTGCGCTGGCCCGTGGCGAACTGCACTGCGTAGGGGCCACCACGCTGGACGAGTACCGCAAATATATCGAAAAAGATGCAGCGCTAGAGCGGCGCTTCCAGAAAATCTTGGTGGGTGAGCCTACTGTCGAGGCCACCATTGCCATTTTGCGCGGCCTTAAAGAGCGCTACGAAAAGCACCACAACGTCGATATTACCGACCCAGCCATTGTGGCCGCCGCTGAGTTAAGCCACCGCTATATCACCGACCGCTTTTTGCCCGACAAAGCCATTGACTTGATCGACGAGGCCGCCTCCAAAATCAAGATTGAGATGGACTCCAAGCCTGAAGTGATGGATAAAAAAGACCGTCGGCTGATCCAGTTGCAGATCGAGCGCGAAGCCGTGCGCAAAGAAAAAGACGAAGCCTCGCAAAAGCGCTTTGAACTCATCAACGAAGAAATCGCCACGCTGCAAAAAGAAATTGCCGATCTGGATGAAATCTGGAAGATGGAAAAAGCCTTGGCTTTGGGTTCAGGCCAGTTGCGTGAAGAAATCGAAGACCTCAAGCTGCAAATTGAAGATTTGACGCGCAAAGGTGATTTTGCCAAGGTGTCCGAGCTGCAATATGGCAAACTGCCTGAGCTAGAGAAAAAGCTCAACGAGGCCCAAGCCAAAGAATCTAATAAAGACGGCAGCAACGCGGCCCCGCGCTTGTTGCGCACCCAAGTGGGCGCAGAAGAAATTGCCGAAGTGGTGAGTCGCGCTACCGGTATTCCGGTCGCCAAAATGATGCAGGGTGAAAAAGACAAACTCTTGCAAATGGAAACCAAGCTGCACGAGCGCGTCATCGGCCAAAACGAAGCCATTGCTGCCGTGGCTAATGCCATCCGTCGCTCACGTTCGGGCTTGTCCGACCCTAATCGCCCCACGGGTTCTTTTTTGTTTCTTGGCCCCACTGGCGTCGGCAAAACCGAACTGTGCAAGGCGCTGGCGGGCTTCTTGTTTGACAGCGAAGACCATCTGGTGCGTATCGACATGAGTGAGTTCATGGAGAAGCACTCGGTGGCCCGCCTGATTGGTGCGCCCCCCGGTTATGTGGGTTACGAAGAAGGCGGCTACCTGACCGAAGCCGTGCGCCGCAAGCCCTACAGCGTGTTGCTGCTCGATGAGGTAGAAAAAGCGCACCCCGATGTGTTTAATGTGTTGTTGCAGGTGCTTGATGATGGCCGCTTGACCGACGGCCAAGGCCGCACCGTAGACTTCAAGAACACGGTCATCGTCATGACCAGCAATATTGGTTCACAGCTGATTCAGGCGATGGTGGGCCAAGACTCCGACGATATTAAAGATGCGGTGTGGGGCGAGCTGAAAAACTACTTCCGCCCAGAGTTCCTCAACCGCATTGACGAGACGGTAGTCTTCCATGCTTTGGATGCGCAGCACATTGCCGCCATTGCCCGCATCCAGCTGCAACTGTTGCAGCAGCGGCTAGAGCACATGGATTTATATTTGCACGTCTCAGAGGCTGCGTTGGCCGAACTGGCCAAGGTGGGCTTTGACCCGGTGTTTGGTGCGCGGCCCCTCAAGCGTGCCATCCAGCAGCGTATCGAGAATCCGCTGTCTAAACTCCTGCTCGAAGGGCGCTTTCCACCCAAGAGCACGATTGCCGTGGAGGTTGATCCGGTACTAGAGCCGGGAGTGTTCCGCTTTAGCGCCCAAGCAGCTGCATAAAGGGGCCTGCGGCCCCAACTTTGGTATCGGATGGGGGTATCCCCACAGAATGGCGTAAAAAAACCATTTTGTGGGAGATTTTTTTGCGCAATGTGCGTACTATGGCTTCTCTGAGGGATTTCCTTATTGAAGAGAACCGGACAGGTTCGGGAGAACGCCATGACGACACATCTGCGCAGAATGACCAAAAACACTGCCGCTTTATCGGCTGCTGTTTTGTCATTGACACTGGCTCCGGCATGGGGGCAGCCTGTAGGGGCTGCGGCACCCTTGTCCCGTCTGGAAGAGATCGGGCGTCAGATTTTTCATGACCAAAATCTGTCCGAGCCACGCGGCACGGCCTGTATCAGTTGCCATGTCCCCAACCGAGGCTTTGCAGGCAACCACGGTTCAACCATTGGTGTTCCGCTGGGCAGCCGTGCCAACGTGCTGGGTGGGCGCAATGCCATGTCCAATGCCTACACGGCTTTCGTGCCCAAATTCACATTCCGGGTGCAGGGCGGCGACGTAGACCCCGTGGGTGGGCTGTTTTGGGATGGGCGGGCAGACACACTGGCACAGCAGGCGCTGGGGCCATTGCTCAATCCGCTAGAGATGAACAACCCAGATGCGGCGTCTGTGCTGGCTAAAATTGCCAGTGGCATTTACGGCAAAAAGTTTCGTGATGAGTTCGGGGCCAACATTTTTAGCAATCCAACACTGGCCTTTCAAAAGGTGGGTGAAGCGGTTGCCGCCTACGAGAGAACCGCAGAGCTACAGCCGTTTACCAGTAAATACGACCAGTTCATCCAAGGCAAGGCTTCACTAACACCGCAAGAAGCCAATGGCATGAAGGTGTTTATGGACCCGAACAAAGGCAATTGCGTCTCATGCCACAAAATGAACCCACAGTCGGCCAATCCGCGTGATTCGCTGTTTACTGACTTTTCCCACTACGCGCTGGGGGTGCCCCGCAACACGCGCATTCCGCGCAATGCCAATCCCTCTTTTTATGATCTGGGGCTGTGTGGCCCAGATCGCAACAAACCTGCGCTCACGGCGGATGTTCCGGCCAACGTCACCATTGAGCAGTTCTGTGGGCGCTTCCGTATGGTCTCTTTGCGCAATACGGCAGAGCGGCCCGCTTGGATGCACAACGGCTATTTCACCCGGCTGCGCGATGTAGTCAGCTTTTATGCCACGCGCAACACCGACCCCAAACGTTGGTATGGCCCGCAGGGTGTACCCGATGACCTGCCCCAAGCCTACCTTGGCAATATCATCCGTGACCGAGTCCCCTTCAATCGGCTGCCTTCGGCTGGCCCTGCTTTAACCGCACCCGAAATTGACGATGTGGTGGCCTTCCTCAGAACGCTGAGTGATACCTTGCCTGCGGCTCCTACCGCTCCAGTGCCTGCTGCCCCGCCGCCCAGCCCGCGCACAGCCACTATCAATCCGTTCCAGTAGGCAGAGCACAGCAAAGCGCTGCCCGCTGCCTTGTGCTCAGGGCAGTGTGGCCTGCGCTTGCATTTTCTTTTGGTGCGGTTTAGAGTGTTGGAAACATATTGCAAGCGCTGTTTCATTGGGGTCTCTTTTTCCTAGTGCAGCGCTGCCAAGCTTTCAGAGGGTTTTCCATGTCGCATAAGCCATTCACTCTTTCGCTCGTTTCTATGGCTTTGCTCGGTGGCTGTGTCACACCCAAAGAGCATCAAAACTGGAAAGAGCCAGAAGCCAATGTCACGGTGGCTGCGGCCCCCAAGGCTTCGGCGGTCAAAACTATTACCAACTTTTCGCCCGCGCTGCGCTGTATGGATGAGTTGTTTTTGGCCTACGGCAAAAACGGCATTGTCATTACTTCCACCGGCATTCCCGATGAAACCGGCAAGGTGCGCACTGGCACCAAAGAAATGCTTATTACCGCCGTAGCCAAAATGACGGTCAAGAGCAACGCCTTTGAGTTTATTGACTTTCATGGTGGTGGCGACGATTTGGCCCGGCTGTTTGATGCCAAGGGCACTGAGCAGATGCGCATCCCCGACTATTACATCCGTGGCTCCGTCACGCAGATGGATGACAACACCATCCGTAAAAACAAAGGCATAGGGCTTTTTACCCAGTTTTTTGACGTCAGTACCTCCACCGATGTGGCCTACGATTTGATGAGCATGGACATGAGTATTGGGGATGCCAGTTCGCGCAAAATTTTGCCGCAAACCAGCACCTCTAACACCATGCTGATTAGCAAAATGGGCAAGTCTGCTGAGTTGGGGGCTGGTAAGGTGGGCAAGATCGGCCTCACCTTTAATCTCGATTTTAGTCGCTCCGAAGGCTTGGGGGCCACCACTCGCACCCTGCTGGAGTTGGGCCTGATTGAAACCTTGGGCAAATTTACCCAAGTGCCCTATTGGCGCTGCTTGGATGCCGATATTACCAACCCCGTGATCCGCGAGCAGGCGCTAGAAACCTACAGCACCCTGACCGAGGTTGAGCGCGTCACCTTTGTTCAGCGCAAGCTCGGTGGCAGCATGAAGCGCTACACCGGCCCGATAGATGGTCAAATGAACCCCGCCCTCAAAGAGGCGCTCCTAGAATACCAAGCGCAAAATGGGTTGGTGGCAGACGGCAAGATCAACTTTGATGTCTATGCCAACCTGATGGACGATGTGCAAAACGTCTTGGCTTACGTACCGGCAACGCCTCCCGCCAAAAACGCTGCACCCACACGCGCCCCTACGCCCCAAAGCCCCAGTCCGGTACCGGCGGCTCCCGTGGCATCGAGCTTCCGCATCAACCTTGACAGTGATCGTGGTTCGCGTCCCAATTACAAAGTGGGCGATTTCCTGAATATGTCTTTGTCACTGAGCGGCGACGGCACGGTGTATTGCTACTACGAAGACAGCAATCGGCAGGTAGCACGCATCTTTCCTAATCAGTTTGCGGGCAACCCCAC
>JAIESZ010000154.1 GCA_019745615.1 Burkholderiaceae bacterium | reverse complement strand
GCTGCGCGCCGACACCATTCATCTGGACATGGACGAAGAAGTGGGTCGGGCCCAAGGGGCAGTGCTAGAGTTTCAGGGCGTGCCCATTTTGCCGCTGCCGCGCATCAGCTTTCCGCTGTCGGATAAGCGCAAATCGGGCTTGTTGCCACCCACCATTGGCATCAACAGCACCAATGGCATGGAGTACGTGCAGCCCTACTACTGGAACATTGCCCCCAACCGCGACGCCACCTTCAAGGGGGCCATCATGACCAAGCGGGGCGTGCAGGCCGGGGCCGAGTTTCGCTACCTAGAGCCTAACTACCACGGCGAGTTGCGCGGCGATTTTCTGCCCGCCGACCGCCTGCGCCAAGACAACCGCTGGAGCTATGGCATCAAGCACCAAGGCAACATGGCGACGCCACTGGGCGGCTTGGGCCTGAACCTCAGTCTGGATCGGGTCAGTGACGATTATTACTGGCGCGACTTTGGCCGTGCAGGCACCCAAATCAGCCAGCGCCTGCTGCCGGGCGACGCCACCCTGTCTTGGGCCGGTGGCGACATGGGCCTGCAACTGCGCACGCTCAAATGGCAAACCTTGCAGGATGTATCGGCCCCCATCGTGCCCCCCTACGACCGCCTGCCGCAGTTGCACGGGCGTTACGCGCCAACGCGATGGGGCGTGTTTGACATCAATATCGAGGCCGATGCCACGCGCTTTCATGCCAACCGCAGCCTGACGGGCCGACCTAATGCCACCCGCAGCTATGCGCTGGCACAAATCAGCCGCCCCTACCTGAGCGCAGCAGGCTTTGTGGTGCCACGGCTGCAGTGGCATGCCACGCAGTACGAATTTGACAGCCCACTGGCCGATGGCCGCCGCTCGGCCAGCCGTGTGTTGCCCACCTTGAGCTTAGACAGTGGGCTGGTGTTTGAGCGCGAAACCAGCTACTTTGGACGCAACTTTCTGCAAACGCTAGAGCCACGGGCTTTTTACACCTACACCCCCTACCGCAACCAGAGCCTGCTGCCGGTCTATGACACGGCAGCCAACGACTTTAACTTTGCCACCATCTACACCGAAAACGCTTTTGGCGGCCAAGACCGTCTGGCAGACAACAACCTGCTGACACTGGGCGTCAGCACCCGCCTGCTCGACCCGGCCACCGGGGCTGAGGCTGCCCGCTTTGGCATCGCCCAACGTGTACGCTTTTCTGACCAAAAAGTGACCCTACCGGGGGCAGCACCTCTAGATGAGCGCCTATCCGACCTGCTGCTGGGTGCCGGAGTGCAATGGACGCCGCAGTGGGGGCTGGACTCCACCGTGCAGTTTAACCCCAAAACCAGCCAATCTATCCGCACCACCTTAAGCACCCGCTACAGCCCCAGCCACTACCGCACCATCAATGCCGCCTACCGCTTGCAACGCGGCACCAGCGAACAGGTGGATGTGGGCTGGCAATGGCCACTCAATGATGCGTGGGGTGACAAAGGCCTCGATTTAGGCCCAGGCCGAGGCCAAGGTGGCGGGCGCTGGTACAGCGTGGGCCGCCTCAACTACAGCCTGCAAGACCGCAAACTGGTCGATACCGTGGTCGGGCTAGAGTACGACGGCTGCTGCTGGATTGGCCGCGTGGTGCTAGAACGCCTGCAAAGCACCGTCAGCAGCGCCAACACCCGGCTGCTGTTCCAGCTCGAATTTGTCGGCTTCTCGCGCCTGTCACTGGGGTCTAACCCCTTGGCCAGCCTCAAGCAAAATATCCCGCGCTACCAATACCTGCGTGAGCAGGTCAGCACGCCCAGCCGCTTCAGCAACTACGACTGAGACTTTTTCGCCATGAACCACCGTGTCTTTGCCTTGGGCCTTGCCTGTTTGGCCGCCTTTGCCACTTCGGGAGCCAGTGCGCAGGGCTTGCGCCCAGCCCTAGCGGGCAGCACCAGCACCCCAAGCCTATCGCGGGCTTTATCCGCCCCGGTAGCGCTGCCCGCCACAGCGACCAGTGCTGACGTGCGCCCTGCCGATTACATCGTAGCGGTGGTCAACTCCGAGCCAGTCACTTACAACGAAGTACAAACCCGTGTGGCCCGCATAGCGCAACAACTGGCTGGGCAGCCCAACCCGCCGCCACCGGCCCGGCTAGAGCGCGAGGTGCTAGAGCGCCTGATTCTGGAAAAAATCCAGTTGCAGCAAGCCGCGCAAAGCGGCATTCGTGTCGATGATCTGGCCGTGGCCCAAGCCGAACAAATGGTGGCCAGCCAAAACAGCGTCAGCCGCGAAGAAATGCACCGCCGCCTAGCCGCCGACGGCGTCACGCCTGAGCGCTTTCGCCAAGACCTGCGCCGCCAACTGTTACAGCAACGCCTGCGCGAGCGCGAAGTCGATGGGCGCGTGCGCGTCACCGATTTAGAGGCCGACGCCTACTTGCGTGAGCAAACGGGCGGCCAAGGGGCCACAGCCACAGACATCAACCTAGGCCATGTGCTGATTGCCGTGCCAGAAAACCCCACCCCCGAAGGACTGGCCCAGCGCCAAGCCTTGGCCCAACAGATAGCCGACCAAGCCCGCGCCGGGGCCGACTTTGCTGCGCTGGCACGCGAGCATTCTGCGGGCCCAGAGCGCGCCCAAGGCGGCCTGATGGGCCTGCGCCCTGCCGAGCGTTACCCCGAACTGTTTAGCACCGCCATACAAAACCTGCCCGTCGGTGGCGTGGCCGGGCCGCTGCGCTCTGCGGCCGGGTTCCACATCCTCAAACTGGTGGACAAAACCAGCACCAGCAAGCTGCCACCCATTACCCAAAGCAGCGCCCGCCATATTTTGTTGCGCATCACGCCCCAACTGAGCGAGACCGCCGCCGCTGCCCGCTTGGCAGACTACCGCCGCCGCGTACTGGCCGGACAGGCTGATTTTGCCGATTTGGCCCGCACCCACTCGCAAGACGGCAGCGCCAAAGAAGGTGGCGATCTGGGCTGGTCTACGCCGGGGCGCTATGTGCCCGAATTTGAAGCCGTGCTCGATGCCCTGCAACCGGGCGAGATCAGCCAACCGCTGGTATCGCGCTTTGGTGTCCATCTGATCCAACTGATGGAACGCCGCCAAGTGCAACCCAACCCACGTGAGCAGCGCGAAATGGCCCGCTACGCTCTGCGCGAGAAAAAAATCGAAGAAGCCTATAACCTGTGGGCACAAGAGTTGCGCGCCCGCGCCTACGTTGAATACCGCGACGCACCCTGATTGGCCCCCCCGGATGAAACACATACCCCGCAAACGCTTCGGCCAGCACTTTTTGTCTGATCGGGGCATCATTGATGCCATTGTCGATGCCATCGACCCACAACCGGGCCAGCCGGTAGTAGAGATTGGCCCCGGCTTGGCCGCCCTCACCCAGCCCTTGGTAGAGCGCCTAGGCCGCCTGACGGTGATTGAACTTGACCGCGACTTGGCACTGCGCCTGCGCCTGCACAACCAACTCAACGTGATTGAGTCCGATGTGCTCAAGGTGGACTTTGCCCAAGTAGCGCAAACGCTGGCGGTGCCCAAAATCCGTGTCGTGGGCAACCTGCCATACAACATCTCCACGCCCATCTTGTTCCATCTGCTGCCGTTTGTGGATGTCATTACCGACCAGCACTTTATGCTGCAAAAGGAAGTGATCGACCGCATGGTGGCCTCCCCCGCTACCAGCGACTATGGCCGCCTGTCGGTCATGCTGCAATGGCGCTATGCGATGGAAAATGTGCTGTTTGTGCCTCCAGAGAGCTTTGACCCACCCCCACGCGTCGATAGCGCTGTGGTGCGCATGGTGCCCTACGCCGAGCCGGTAGCCCTGAACCCCAAACTGCTAGAAACACTGGTGCAGGTGGCCTTTAGCCAGCGGCGCAAGCTCTTGCGCCATACACTGGGGCGCTGGCTGGACGAAAAAGGCTTTACCGGCCAATTTGATGTGCAACGACGCGCTGAAGAGGTGCCCGTGGCCGAGTTTGTGGCGTTGGCGGCTGGCCTGAGCAGTTAAGCTGCCGTTTTAAGCCTGTACCACGGGCTGCGCCACCAGCTTGACGCCCAGCGCCTTGCATACACGGGCGATGGTGTCAAAGCGCGGGCTGGCATTGGGGCGCAATGCCTTGTACAGCGCCTCGCGGCCAATACCAGCGTCTTTGGCAATTTGTGTCATGCCACGGGCGCGGGCAATGTCGCCCAGCGTGGCCGCCAGCAGGGCCGGGTCACCATCTTCAATCACCAAGCTCAGGTACTCGGCAATGTCCTGCTCAGTTTGCAGCATCTCGGTGATGTCGAATGGACGGGTTTCTGGCTTCATGACTACTCCTTGAATAAACGGGCCACCTCAATCGCGGCAGCAATATCGGCAGACTGGCTGGATTTGTCGCCACCGCCCACCATCACGATCAGCACGCTGCCCTGCTGGATGTAATACATACGCCAACCGGGGCCAAAAAACTCGCGCATCTCCCACACACCATCCCCCACGGGCTTGATATCCCCTAGATTGCCCAACTCTGCCTTGCGCAAGCGCAGCCCCAGACGCTTGCGCGTCAAAGAGTCCTTGAGCCCGTCAAGCCAAGCATCAAACGCCGCTGTGGTTTCGATTTGGTACATGCCACCATTGTATTCGAAAGAATACAGATAAACCTATCGGGTCAGTACACCGGGCATAGCCTGACAACTGCCTATAATTTCTTCAAATCCCTACGGAGTCCCAAGATGCGATACCTTCCCCTCGTGTTTGCCACTGCCGGACTCTGTTTTTTGACGGCCTGTAGCAACCCGCCAGTCGCCACCAGTTCGGCTGAAGTCGTTTTGCCACTCAACCACGCATGGGTGGATGGCAACAAAGTAGGCT
>JAIESZ010000157.1 GCA_019745615.1 Burkholderiaceae bacterium | reverse complement strand
GCATCCTTGCAAAAACCGCGTCTCGCCCAACTGGCAGACAAAGTAGCACGGCCTTTTCTGGTGGCGGTGCTGCTGGCTGCTGGTGCAGCCGCGCTGTGGTGGTGGCCTACCGATCCAGCCCATGCCCTGATGGTGGCCGTGGCCGTGTTGATCGTTACCTGCCCCTGTGCTCTGTCTTTGGCTACGCCAGTGGCTATGTTGTCTGCGGCAGGGGCTTTGGCACGCCAAGGGGTGTTGGTGCGCAATTTGCAGGGATTGGAAGCGCTGGCGAGTGTCGATACACTGGTATTTGATAAAACCGGCACCCTGACCCGCGATGGTATGTGGGTCTCTGGGGTGCATCCAGTGGCTGGGCTGTCTGAGGCCGATGCGCTGGCACTGGCGGCGGCCTTGGCGCGCCACTCCCTGCATCCGGTGTCCCGTGCTGTGGTAACCAAGGCCGATGGCTTATCCTCAACGCCATCGCGCTGGCAGGTCTCTGAGGTACAAGAATCCATAGGGCATGGCCTGACAGCATGGGTACACGATACCCAAGGCCAGTGGCCTGCCAGTCGGGTCTTGCTGGGATCGGAGCGCCATACCCAAGCGCCCATTGCAAAAGATGCTGCGGTGCAGCAGGTGTATTTAGTGCGTCAGCCAGAAAATGCCGCCCCTGTAGAGTTGGCCCGATTCGATTTAGCCGAAGACTTGCGTGCTGAAGCCGCTGGCGCGGTGCGTGCCTTGGCGGCTGCTGGCATTGCCGTGCAGTTGCTTTCTGGCGATCAAGAGGCTGCCGTGGCCCGTGTGGCGTCGCAGTCTGGCATCAGCCAGTGGCGTGCGGGTTGCACGCCCCAAGACAAATTGCAAACCCTCCAAACCCTGCAAGCCCAAGGGCGGCAGGTGGTTATGGTGGGTGATGGTCTCAATGACGGGCCAGTGCTGGCCGGGGCCCATGTGTCTTTTGCTTTTGGCAAGTCGGTGGCGCTGGCACAATCGAAGGCTGATTTCGTCGTTTTGGGGGATCAGCTTTGGCTGGTTCCTCAGACGGTGTTGCTGGCGCGCCGCACCTTGCGTGTGGTGCGTCAGAACCTGTGGTGGGCGGCGGGCTATAACGCTTTGAGCGTACCGCTGGCCGTGGCCGGATACATGCCTGCCTGGCTGGCGGGGCTGGGAATGGCATTGAGCTCACTCCTCGTGGTGCTCAATGCCGCTCGTCTTTCCTTGCCCTTGCCGTCGCTGGAGCCTCCAGTGGCTGCTGTGCAGCCCACTGCCCATGCAGTTGTTTAACCGATGGAGGGCGTTTTGTGGACATCCTGTATTTGCTCGTTCCCTTGTCTGTGGTGTTGGTGTTGATGATCTTGCTGGGTCTATGGTGGGCTGTCTATCGTGGACAGTTTGAAAACATAGAGCAAGAAGGCGAGCGTATTCTTCGCGACAATTGACTTGACCACTGTCAAAGACATCACGCCTTCTCCGGTTATTATTCTCCCTGAAATCAAGAGGTGCACTATGGATATACCGAAACAAGCAGATGCTGCGCACTACAACGACACCGTTGTGCGGCAGTTTTCTATCATGACCGTGGTCTGGGGGGTGGTTGGCATGCTGGTTGGCGTCATCATCGCCGCCCAGCTTGCGTGGCCCGAACTCAACTTTGGCATCCCGTGGCTTACGTATGGCCGCTTACGCCCACTGCATACCAATGCAGTGATTTTTGCTTTTGGCGGCAGCGCGCTGTTTGCCACCAGCTACTATGTGGTGCAACGCACCTGCCAAGTGCGCCTGTTTGCTGGCCCACTGGCGTCCTTTACCTTCTGGGGCTGGCAGTTGGTCATTTTGGCCGCTGCTATCAGCTTGCCTCTGGGTTACACCCAAGGTAAAGAGTATGCCGAACTCGAATGGCCCATTGACATCCTGATCGCTGTGGTCTGGGTGTCTTATGCCATCGTCTTCTTTGGCACGGTCGGCATTCGCAAAGTGCGCCACATCTATGTGGCCAACTGGTTCTACGGTGCCTTCATCTTGGCCGTGGCTGTGCTGCACATCGTCAACAGTGCCGCTATTCCTGCTGGCATGATGAAGAGCTACTCGGCTTACGCTGGTGTGCAAGATGCTATGGTGCAGTGGTGGTATGGCCACAATGCGGTGGGTTTCTTCCTGACCGCTGGTTTCTTGGGCATGATGTATTACTTCATCCCCAAGCAAGCAGGCCGTCCAGTCTATAGCTATCGCTTGTCTATCGTCCACTTCTGGGCGCTGATCTTCACTTACATGTGGGCAGGCCCACACCATCTGCACTACACCGCGCTGCCCGACTGGACACAATCGGTGGGTATGGTGTTCTCCCTGATTTTGTTGGCTCCCAGCTGGGGCGGCATGATCAACGGTATCATGACTTTGTCTGGCGCTTGGCACAAACTGCGCGACGATCCCGTTTTGCGTTTCCTGATCGTTTCGCTGTCGTTCTACGGTATGTCTACCTTTGAAGGCCCCATGATGGCCATCAAGACCGTCAACGCCCTGAGCCACTACACCGACTGGACTGTCGGCCACGTACATGCTGGCGCTTTGGGTTGGGTCGGTTTGGTCACTATGGGTTCCATGTACTACTTGGTGCCCCGCCTGTTTGGCAAAGAAAAAATGCACTCCGTCAAGGCCGTTGAAGTTCACTTCTGGCTGGCTACGATTGGTATCGTGCTCTACATTGCCGCGATGTGGATTGCCGGTGTGATGCAAGGTCTGATGTGGCGTGCAGTCAATGCCGACGGTACCCTGACTTACACCTTCGTTGAAGGCGTTAAGGCCACTTATCCGTTCTACGTTATCCGCTTTACGGGTGGTGTGCTCTACCTGACTGGTATGGTCATGATGCTCTGGAACGTTGTCATGACGGCGACTTCCGGTCGTTCCGTTGCGGTGGCCATTCCTGCCGTGCAGCCAGCCCACGCTTGAGTTTCGAGGAGCTATTTCATGTCTGATAACAACCATAGCGCCTCGAAGGGCTTTTCCCACGAAACCATCGAAACCAACAATTTCCTCATGATCGTCTTGATCGTGATCGTGATTGCCTTTGGTGGTTTGGTAGAAATCGTGCCGCTGTTCTTCCAAAAGTCCACCACCGAGCCTATCAAGGGCTTGCAGCCCTATACCTCGTTGCAACTGGCTGGCCGTGATATCTATCTGCGTGAGGGCTGCTACAACTGCCACTCCCAGATGATTCGTCCCTTCCGTGCCGAAACCCTGCGTTACGGCCACTATTCGGTAGCGGGTGAGTTTGTGTATGACCACCCCTTCCAATGGGGCAGCAAGCGCACCGGCCCTGACCTGCACCGCGTTGGCGGCAAGTACAGCGACGAATGGCATCGTATCCACCTGAACAATCCGCGTGATGTGGTGCCTGAATCCAACATGCCAGCCTATCCTTGGTTGGAAAAAAATGTGGTTGATTCTGCAACCATTGGTTCGCACATGGCCGCCTTGCGTAAAGTCGGCGTGCCTTATACCGATGAGCAAATTGCTGCTGCACCCGAAGAAATCAAGGGTAAGACCGAGATGGAAGCCGTGGTTGCTTACCTCCAAGTTCTGGGCTTGACGCTCAAATAAGAAAGGATTTGGCCATGGACATCACCACCATGCGCGTTGGGGTTACGCTGATCTCCTTCGTTGTTTTTATTGGCATCTGGGCTTGGGCCTACGCCCGTAAAAATCAAGCGCAGTTTGACGAAGCAGCCCAACTGCCCTTTCTGCAAGATTAAAGCCACCAGAACGAGAACACACTATGAGTGACTTCACTAGCAATTTCTGGTCGATTTTTGTCACCGGAATTACCATCATCGGTATCTTTGGTTGCCTGCTTTTGTTGTGGATGACCGCACGCAAAAAGGTAGCTTCTGCCAGCGACAACACCACCGGCCACGTCTGGGATGAGGATCTGCGCGAAATGAACAACCCCATGCCACGTTGGTGGATGTGGATGTTTGTGCTGACCGTTATTTTTGGGCTGGGTTACTTGGCTCTTTATCCTGGTTTGGGTGCTTACCAAGGCAAGGCTGGTTGGAGCCAGTATGGTGCCTATGACAAGGAAGTGGCCGATGCCAATACGGCACTGGAGCCTTTGTATGCCCGTTTTGCTTCTATGCCCCCTGAGAAAATGGCGGGCGACCCAGAGGCGATGGCGATTGGTGAGCGTTTGTTCCTGAACAATTGCGCACAATGCCACGGCTCCGATGCACGCGGTAGCAAGGGCTTTCCCAACCTGACCGACAAGGACTGGTTGCATGGTGGTACCCCTGAGAAGATCAGCGAAACCCTGCACAAGGGCCGTATTGGCATGATGCCTCCTATGGCCGCTGCTGTGGGTACCCCAGAGGATGTGCGCAATCTGGCCCACTATGTTATGAGCCTGTCTGGCAGCCCACACGATTCCTTGCGTGCCTCGCAGGGCAAGTCCAAATTTGTGGCTTGCGCTGCCTGCCACGGTTCGGATGGCAAAGGTATGCAGGCAGTGGGCGCGCCCAACTTGACCGATGACATCTGGCTGCACGGTTGGGGTGAGGCAGCGATCACTGCAATGATCAATAATGGCAAGGTCAACCAAATGCCTGCGCAAGCGGGCACTGGTAAGTTGACGGAAGTGCAGCTGAGCGTACTGACCGCTTATGTCTGGGGACTGTCGAATAAGCCGGGTGCTACGGCTACCCGCTAATCTCGTTAGCCTTGGTGGTGCCTTCGGGCACCACCCACTGTAAGTGCCAGTGATTTTTGAGAAATTGCACTATGCAACCTTCTGACGGAAAACAGCAAAAGATCATTCCGATCA
>JAIESZ010000229.1 GCA_019745615.1 Burkholderiaceae bacterium | reverse complement strand
GAGATAGATACCGGCACCGAGCACCTGTTTAGCAGCCAGTTTGCCTGTCCGGTGTGCAGCTACGCCCTGCCCGCACTGGAGCCTCGGTTGTTCTCCTTCAATGCGCCGCTGGGGGCCTGCCCCAGTTGCGATGGCATCGGCCACAGTGATGTGTTTGATGCCGCACGGGTGGTGGCCTTTCCATCGCTCAGTTTGGCTAGCGGAGCCATCCACGGTTGGGATCGGCGCAACAGCACCGGCTTTGCCCTGCTAGAGAGTCTGGCCCAACATTACGGCTTTGATCTGGAAACACCGTTTGCAGCCTTGCCAGACACCATCCAACAGGTGATTTTGCATGGCTCCGGCAATGAATCCATTGCCTTCCAATACTTTCTGGGCAGTGGGGCCAACAAAGGGCAAGCCATCATCAAACAACATCCGTTTGAAGGCATCCTGCCCAACATGGCCCGGCGCTGGCGCGATACCGACTCTGCCGCTGTGCGCGAAGAGCTGGCCCGCTGGCGCAGCACCCAACCCTGCCCTGATTGTTTGGGTGCCCGCCTGCGCCGCGAGGCCCGGCACGTCAAAATAGGCCAAGGTCCCCAAGCCAGAGCCATCCAAGACATCAGCCACAGTACGCTGGCCGAGGCCCATGCGTGGTTCTCTGGCCTGCAACTGTCGAGCACCAAAGCCGAAATTGCCGCCCCAGTGGTGCGCGAGATTGTCACGCGGCTGCAATTTCTCAACGATGTCGGCCTGAACTACCTTAGCTTGGGCCGCAGTGCCGACAGCCTCAGCGGTGGTGAGGCCCAGCGCATCCGGCTGGCCTCACAAATTGGCTCCGGCCTGACCGGCGTGATGTATGTGCTCGATGAACCCAGCATTGGCCTGCACCAGCGCGACAACGACCGCCTGATTGCCACCTTGCAGCACCTGCGCGACATCGGCAACAGCGTGATCGTGGTGGAACACGACCAAGACATGATGCGTGCCGCCGACCAGATCATCGACATGGGGCCGGGGGCCGGGGTGCATGGCGGCCAAGTGATGGCACAGGGCAACTACGAGCAAGTGCGCGCCAACCCCCAATCGCCTACCGGGCGCTATCTGGCCGGTACGCTATCGATCGCGGTGCCCGTGCGGCGCACTCCGCCCAAAGCCACGCAGCAGTTGCGCCTGATCGGTGCCCAAGGCAACAACCTGCAACACGTCAGTGTGGATTTTCCGGTGGGCTTGTTCACTTGCGTCACGGGGGTTTCTGGCTCCGGCAAAAGCACACTGGTCAATGACACCCTGCACAAAGCCATTGCCCGGCAGTTGTACCGCTCCCACGATGAGCCGGCCCCCTACGAGGCCATCGAAGGCATGGACTCTTTCGACAAGGTCATCAACGTCGATCAATCGCCCATAGGCCGCACGCCGCGCAGCAACCCGGCCACCTACACCGGCCTATTCACCCCCATCCGCGAACTGATGGCCGAAACCCACACCGCCAAAGAACGCGGTTATGGCCCCGGGCGCTTTTCCTTCAATGTGGCCGGGGGCCGCTGCGAAGCCTGTCAGGGCGATGGCGTGGTAAAGGTAGAAATGCACTTTCTGCCCGATGTCTATGTGCCCTGCGATGTCTGCCACGGCCAACGCTACAACCGCGAAACCCTAGAAGTGCAATGGAAGGGCCGCCACATTGCGCAAATTTTGGAACTCACGGTAGAAGATGCACACGCCTTTTTTAAGGATGTGCCCAGCATTGCCCGCAAGCTGCAAACCTTGCTTGATGTCGGTTTGAGCTACATCCGCTTGGGCCAAAGCGCCACCACGCTCTCCGGCGGTGAAGCCCAGCGCGTCAAGCTAGCGCAAGAACTGAGCAAGCGCGACACGGGCCGCACCCTTTACATCCTAGATGAGCCGACCACCGGCCTGCACTTTGCCGACATCGCGCTGCTGCTCAAGGTGTTGCACCAGTTGCGCGATGCGGGCAACACCATCGTGGTGATCGAGCACAACTTAGATGTCATCAAAACTGCCGACTGGCTGATCGACATGGGGCCAGAGGGCGGCGCGGGCGGCGGTACGGTGGTTGCTACTGGCACCCCTGAAGCCCTTGCGGCCCATCCTGACAGCCATACCGGACGCTACTTACGCCACTATTTGTAACTAAATGTAACATTTATCCTGTGGATAACCCTGTGGAAAATTTTTGAATAACTAGGTACTTATCCACAGGGCAAGGCACTTTTCAAAAGTTGTTCATTTTTCGTACACAACAAAACAGGGGTACTATGCACAGGGTTATCCACTGGCTAAGTTGTTGATTTTTAACAAAAAAACCTAGTTATCCACAGAAAACCGCTTCCTTCTACTACTACTACTAACTAAATATATAAAAAAGAAAGTAATAACAGGGGATAACTTTTGTCCGCAATGCCAGGGGCACAACCACCCCGCTGATACGTTGTCAGCCTGTCAAAGCAGCTGGCTTTTGCTATAGTTGCAGCCATGCGCCGATTTGCTACAGCTTGCGGGCGCTTTATAAATCCAGCTAAAGACAGACCGACACCCCCGCCCGGCCCCGTTTTTAGCTTTGGCCTTGTCGGGTTTTCTTATGTCGTTCATCGCCACCCCTGAATTTCTGCACTTCCCGCAGGCACTGCCTTTGCAAAGTGGTGCTTCCATCCGTGACTACACGCTGGCCTACGAAACCTATGGCAGCTTGAATGCCGAGCGTTCCAATGCTGTGTTGGTTTGTCATGCCTTGAATGCCTCGCACCATGTGGCAGGTGTCTATGCCGGGCAAGACAAAAGCGAAGGCTGGTGGAACAACATGATCGGGCCGGGCAAGCCGGTCGATACCAATCGCTTCTTCGTCATTGGCATCAACAATTTGGGTTCTTGCTTTGGCTCTACCGGCCCCATGCACACCAACCCCGATACCGGGCAGGTCTATGGCGCAGATTTCCCAGTGGTCACGGTAGAAGACTGGGTTAACGCCCAAGCGCGTTTGCTCGATCGCCTAGGGGTGCAGCAGTTGGCAGCGGTGCTGGGAGGCAGCCTAGGCGGTATGCAAGCCCTAAGTTGGACGCTGCAATACCCTGAGCGCGTGCGCCATGCGGTGGTGGTAGCCAGTGCCCCCAACCTCAATGCCGAGAACATTGCTTTCAATGAAGTAGCGCGGCGCGCTATCGTCACTGACCCAGACTTTCACGGCGGTCATTTTTACCAGCATGGCGTCGTGCCCAAACGTGGGCTGCGCATTGCCCGCATGATCGGCCACATCACCTACCTGAGCGACGATGTGATGAACGCGAAGTTTGGCCGCCAACTGCGCGAGGGGCTGAACCTGAAATACAGCACCCAAGACATTGAATTTCAGATCGAGAGCTACCTGCGCTACCAAGGCGACAAGTTCAGTGAATACTTTGACGCCAACACCTACCTGCTCATCACCCGTGCCTTGGATTACTTTGACCCAGCACGCGCCTTTGGTGGTGATTTGAGCCAAGCACTGGCACGGGCTACGGCGCAGTTTTTGCTGGTCAGCTTTAGCACCGACTGGCGTTTTTCGCCGCAGCGCAGCCGTGAGATTGTTAAAGCCTTGCTCGACAACCGGCGCAATGTGAGTTACGCCGAAATTGACGCCCCACACGGCCACGACGCCTTTTTGCTCGATGACGCGCGTTACATGGGCCTCATCAGCGCCTATTTCGACCGCATTGCCAAGGAGTTTGCATGACCGAAAAAACCACCATGCAGGCCATTGCCGCCTTGGTGCCTGCCGGTTCGCGGGTGCTCGATTTAGGCTGTGGAGATGGTGCCTTGCTCGACTACCTGCAACGCGAACGCGGTTGCAGCGGTTATGGCATTGAGATTGACGATGCCAATGTGCTGGCTTGTGCGCGCCGGGGCGTGAATGTGATTCAGCTCAACCTAGAGGAGGGGCTGGCGATGTTTGCCGACCATTCCTTTGATGTCGTGTTGCAAATCGACACCCTACAGCATCTGCGCAATGCTGAGACCATGCTGCGCGAGACCGCCCGCGTGGGGCGTGCTGGCATTGTGGCTTTTCCCAACTTTGCCCATTGGCCCAACCGGCTGTCGGTACTCCTGGGGCGTATGCCGGTTACGCGGCGCTTGCCTTACCAGTGGTACGACACGCCCAACATCCGCGTAGGTACCTATGCCGATTTTGCGGTGCTGGCGCAAAAAAACCAGTTGCGCATCTTGGATGCCTTTGGTTTACAAGGCGGGCAGAGGGTACGTTTTTTGCCCAATATCCGTGCCAGTACAGCGGTATTCCATTTGCAGCGTGATGCAGGCTAAACCTTAAAATTGCACCATGACCTTCCTTGATATGTTGCGCGCAGCGGCCACACAGAACAACTCTATGCTGTGTGTGGGCCTAGACCCTGAACCCAGCCGTTTTCCTGCGGCCATGCAGGGCGATCCGCGCAAAATTTACGATTTTTGTGCTGCTATCGTGGATGCCACGGCAGACTTGGTCTGCGCCTTTAAGCCACAGATTGCCTACTTTGCCGCCCACGGTGCAGAAGATCAACTCGAACGCCTGATGCAGCACATGCGCAGCCATGCGCCTCAAGTGCCCATCATTTTGGACGCCAAACGTGGTGATATTGGCTCCACAGCCGAGCAATACGCCAAAGAAGCCTTTGAGCGCTATGGTGCCGATGCTGTCACGCTCTCGCCCTTTATGGGCTTTGATTCGGTCGAGCCTTACCTGCGCTACCAAGGCAAGGGGGCTTTTTTGCTCTGTCGCACGTCTAACCCCGGTGGCGACGATTTTCAGAACCAGCGCTTGGCAGG
>JAIESZ010000370.1 GCA_019745615.1 Burkholderiaceae bacterium | reverse complement strand
AGAGGACTCGAACCTCCACGGAGTTACCCGCTAGTACCTGAAACTAGTGCGTCTACCAATTCCGCCACCTGGGCATTTCAGGAAAGAATCAGATTGTATACCAAAAAAATGAAATTCAAAACCCAAGCAGCACCTTCTAATGATGAGATCGAAGGCAGCGTGCAAGGCCACCGCGACGGACATGGTTTTTTGCTGCGCGATGATGGCCAGCAGCCCGATATTTTTCTGCCCCCCAACGAGATGCGCGCCGTATTGCACCAAGACCGGGTGCGCGTGCGCGTGGTGCGCCAAGACCGGCGGGGTCGCCCGGAGGGCCGGGTGGTCGAAATCATTGAGCGGCCAGCACGCCCCCTGATTGGCCGCCTGTTGCAAGAAAGCGGTGTTTGGCTGGTGGCCCCCGAAGACAAGCGCTACGGCCAAGATGTGCTCATTCCGGCCAATGCCTTGGGGCAGGCACAGCCCGGCCAAGTGGTGGTGGTGGAGTTAACCGAGCCGCCCGCGCTGTTTGGTCAGCCGGTGGGGCGCATCACCGAGGTGCTGGGTGAGGTGGACGACCCCGGCATGGAAATTGAAATTGCCGTGCGCAAATACGACGTGCCGCATATCTTTTCTGATGCGTGTTTGGCCCAAGCCGCCACTTTGCCCGACAAGGTGCGCGCCACTGACAAGCGCCAGCGCATTGACCTGACAGATATTCCGCTGGTCACGATTGATGGCGAGGATGCGCGCGACTTTGACGATGCCGTGTATTGCGAACCAGCTAAGGTGGGCCGCAGCAAAGGTTGGCGCTTGCTGGTAGCCATTGCCGATGTCAGCCACTACGTGCAAACCGGCAGCGCCATTGATATTGATGCCTACGACCGGGCCACCAGCGTTTATTTTCCGCGCCGCGTCATTCCGATGCTGCCGGAAAAGCTGTCCAACGGCCTGTGCTCGCTGAACCCCGATGTGGAGCGGCTGTGCATGGTGTGCGACATGCTGGTCACTACCAAGGGCGAAGTCCATGCCTACCAGTTTTATCCGGCAGTGATGTTTAGCCATGCCCGCTTTACCTATACCGAGGTGGCGGCTATTTTGGCCAATACCCGTGGCCCAGAGGCTGCCAAGCGCACCGAGCGTGTGCGCGATTTGCTCAATCTGCACGATGTTTACCGGGCGCTGTTGCAGTCGCGGCAGGCCCGTGGTGCGGTAGATTTTGAAACGGTAGAAACCCAAATTGTCTGCGATGACAATGGCCGCATTGAAAAAATTGTGCCGCGCACGCGCAATGATGCCCATAAACTGATTGAAGAAGCCATGTTGGCGGCCAATGTGTGCAGTGCCGACTTTATTGCCCAAGGCAAACAACACGGCCTGTACCGGGTACACGAAGGCCCGACGCCGGAAAAGCAAGACATTTTGCGCAGCTACCTCAAGGCGATGGCGGTGGGCATGACCATCAGCGAGAACCCGCAGCCCGCTGAATTTCAAGCCATTGCCGAGGCCACCAAAGACCGCCCCGACGCGCAGCAAATCCACACCATGCTGCTGCGCTCGATGCAACAGGCCATTTACACCCCCGTTAACAGCGGGCATTTTGGCTTGGCCTTTGAGGCGTACACGCATTTCACCAGCCCGATTCGGCGTTACCCCGACTTGCTGGTGCATCGCGTCATCAAGGCGATTTTGAGCAACACCAAATACAAGTTGCCAGCCCTGCCCACCCCCGGCGATGCCCATGCCAAACTGAGCAAGCGGCTGGCCAAGCGTGTAGCTCCACCCTTGGCCCCCGGAGAAAAGCCACGCAAAAAAGAAACCGGCGCGGCCTTGGCCGAGACCCAATCTTGGGAAGCAGCTGGCCTGCATTGCAGCGCCAATGAGCGCCGTGCTGATGAGGCCAGCCGCGATGTGCAAGCGTGGCTCAAGTGCAAGTACATGCGCGAGCATTTGGGCGAAGAATACAGCGGCTTGGTCAGTGCCGTTACCAGCTTTGGTATTTTTGTCACCCTCGACGCCATGTATGTGGAGGGGCTAGTCCACATCACCGAGCTGGGTGGCGAATACTTTAAGTTTGACGAAGCACGCCAAGAGCTGCGCGGTGAGCGCAGCGGCATCCGTTATGCCATTGGCACACGGGTACAGGTGCAGGTGAGCCGGGTAGATTTAGACGCACGGCGTATTGATTTCCGCTTGCTCAACGAAGCCGAGGGCTTGCCCCCACGACCAAGCAAAGAGTGGGGCAAAGACCGGCCCAAGGAGGCTCCCCCTGCACGCAGTAATGCGCGGCCCGCCGGACGTGCAGATGCCGATACCGCAGGCGGAGCTGGAATGAAAAAGGGCCAAGCTAGGGCGCGGCGTGGCAAAAACGGCGGCAAGCGCTCCTGAGGCTTAAGCCAGTGGCAACAAGCGGCAGGCCAGAGCGTTGGCGGTGAGGGGCAAGCCTTGCGGCCACAGGTCTGCGGCCTCGCCGTGGGTAAAAACGGCATTGCAGGCGGCGGTGTAGGTATCGATGCCGCTGGCGAGTGCCGCGCCGACCATTCCGGCCAGCACATCGCCGGTGCCTGCACTGGCCAAGCGGGCATTGCCGGTAGGATTGATACGGGGTGTTTGCCCCGGTGCAGCCATTACGCTACCAGAGCCTTTGAGCACGACCACACAGCCAAAGCGCTGCGCCAGTTGCTGCGCGGCCTCTAAGCGCTGCGCTTGCACCTGCTCCACGGAGGCTCCAAGCAGGCGTGCTGCCTCTAGCGGGTGCGGGGTCAGTATGGTGTGCTGGTGTGGGCGGTGTTGGCGCGCTTGCAAGGCTTGTTGCAGCAGCACATCGGTGGCTATGGCATTGAGCGCATCGGCATCGAGCACCAGACGTGCTGCATCGGCCAGCACTTGGGGCAACACGGCCCGGATGGCCTCGCCGCCACCGCAGCCAGCAACTACCGTCAGTTGTTCAAGGTGCAGGGCTGAAAAATGGCGCAGCATCAGTTCGGGCTGCACCATGTCGATACCGGGGCCAGTCTCGTCGCACAGGCACAGGAGCACGCGCCCGGCACCACTGTGCAAGGCGGCGCGGGCGGCCAATAAGGCTGCACCACCCATGCCCATGCCGCGCTGGCCCAAGCCTTCGCCACCAATGACGGCTACATCGCCATAGCTGCCTTTGTGGCTGGCATGGGGCCGTATAGAGGTGGCTGGGCGTGGGTTGAGCGACGCGTCTGGGGTTTTTGGGGCCGTGCAACCCAAATCATCAAACCACACTGAGCCTGCGGCGTCGCGCCCGGCTCCGGTAAACAGCCCCGGCTTGAGCGTGAGCAGGCTCAGGGTATGGCGTGGGCTGGTGCCCACGGTGCCGGGTGCTGGAGCCAGCCCCGGCGCAAACTGACCGCTGTCGGCCAGCAAGCCACTAGGCACATCCACCGCCAGCACGGGCGCAGCGCAAGAGCGCACTTGGGCCAAGGTAGCCAGCAGCGGATGGTGAGCGGGCCAGCCGCGCTGCGCGCTGGCAGACAGGCCCACCCCCAGCAGGGCGTCAATGCACAGGTCTTGCGGCCCTAACGCTGCTGGGGGCTGGCTGGCAAAGCAGACGCCCGCCTTTTGGGCGCGCATCCATGAGCGGCGCGCATCTTCTGGGCAGTGCTGCGCATCTCCCAGCCAAGTGACCACCACCGCCAAGCCGTGCTGGTGCAAGTGCATGGCCGCCTCTAGCCCATCGCCGCCGTTGTTGCCAGGGCCACAAGCCATCCAGACGGTGCGTGCATGGGGGGCCAGCGCCTGCGCCAGCTTTGCCAGCGCCAGCCCCGCACGCCGCATCAAAGTGTGCAGCGGTAGTGGTGCTGCTGCGGCAGCCTCTAGCCGCTGGGTGCTGGCGCTGCCGTGGAGGGCATAGGCTGGGCCGGGGGTGATGCGGTACATGGCAGCAGACCTTAGAGCTTGTGCGTGACGAGCTTGAAGTCTGGGTCTTCGTCGTAGGACTTGATGGAATAGCCTAGGCTGCGCATCAGTTTGAGCATCGGGGCATTGTTGGCCAGTACCAAGCCCTCAATCTCACTGAGTCCTTTTTCGCGGGCCACGTCCATGATGCTGTGCATCAGGCGCGAACCCAGCCCCTTGCCATTGAAGCTATCAGACACCACCAAAGCAAACTCGCAACTGGTGCGGTCGGGGTTGGTGACGTAGCGCGACACACCCACCATGCGCTCGGTTTCTTGGATTTCACCGTCTTCGGTGGCAGTGCGTTCTTTGTGGATGGCGACCAGTGCCATTTCGCGGTCGTAATCGATCAGCGTGAAGCGCGCCAGCATCGAGGCAGGTAGCTCGGCCATCGACGAAACAAAGCGGTAGTAGCGGCTTTGCGCCGATAGGCTTTGCACCAGCGTTTGGAGCATGTGGGCATCGTCTGGATGGATAGGCCGGATGGTGTATTCACCACCGCCGGGCAGCGGCCACACTTGCTCATGCCGCGCTGGGTAGGGCAAGATAGCCAGATGGCTGTAGTGCATATTGCCGCTGGTGTTCGATTGCGACGCATGGTCAATGGCAATGCGTGCATCCACGGCTACCGCACCGTACTCATCGACAATGATCGGGTTGATATCCATCTCGCGCAGTTGGGGCAGCTCGCAGGCCATTTCTGACACGCGCAGCAGGATTTGCTCTAGCGCTTCTAGTTTGGCAGGAGGGCTGCCGCGCCAAGCGCCCAAAGTTTCGGCCACGCGCGAGCGCTCAATCAGGCGGTGCGACAAGAACTGGTTGAGCGGCGGCAGCTCCATCGCCTTGTCGTTGATGAGTTC
>JAIESZ010000377.1 GCA_019745615.1 Burkholderiaceae bacterium | reverse complement strand
CGCCGCTACATTGACGCTTTGGACGATGTGCTGGTGCCCCTGCTGGTGCAACGCACCGGCTACATGACCCAAGCCGCCCGCATCAAGCAAGACCCATCGCAGGTGCGTGACGAAGAGCGCATTGAGGCTATCGTGGCGCGGGTGCGTGCCAGCGCAGCGCTGCATGGCGGCGCGCCCGATGTGATGGAGGCCATTTACCGCAGCCTGATGGAGCACTCTATTGCCCATGAGCACCAAGAATTTGCCCGCCTGCGCGCACCCCAAGGAGAGCAGCCATGAAACTCTTGATGGTTGATAACTACGACAGCTTCACTTACAACATCGTGCAGTATTTTGGCGAGTTGGGGGCTGAGGTAGAAGTGTTTCGCAATGACGAAATCACCGTGGCCGACATTCAGGCCCGGCTGGATGCCGGGCAACTGGATCGGCTGGTGATCTCGCCGGGGCCTTGTTCTCCGGCAGAGGCGGGTATTTCAGTGGCGGCGATTCAGCATTTTGCAGGCAAGTTGCCGATTTTGGGGGTTTGCTTGGGCCACCAAGCCATTGGGGCGGCCTTTGGCGGCAACATTGTGCGGGCGCAGCAGCAAATGCACGGCAAAACCAGCGTGATTACCACCACGCAGCAGGGCGTGTTTGCGGGCTTGCCAGCGCAATTTACCGTCAATCGCTACCACTCGCTGGCCATTGAGCGCACCACCTGCCCCGATTGTCTAGAAGTTACCGCTTGGACAGAAGACGGCGAGATCATGGGCGTGCGTCATAAAACCTTGGCGATTGAGGGCGTGCAGTTTCACCCCGAAAGCATCTTGACCGAACACGGCCATGCCATGCTGCGCAACTTTCTGGAGCAGCACTCGGTCTGAACGGTAGACGCACGGTGCAGCACATCGCTATCGTAAAAGCTGCGGCTGCACTATAGTGGGCATCCACTCCCAACCTTGAGGAGCCTGCCGTGAAGCGATTTTTTCTGCTGCTTGCTGTTTGGGGTGCCATCGGCACCCTGAGCGGTTGTGTGGTCGCCCCAGTGTCAGACCGGGGTGTTTACTACCAACGCACTATCCCCTACGAGCAGCCACCCAGCTACTACTACGAGCCAGCGCCCTCTGTTGAGTATGTGGGGCCGCCGTTGTGGCCCACCTTTTTGTGGTTTGGCGCTACTTGGCATTGGTCAGAGCA
This sequence comes from Burkholderiaceae bacterium, assembly GCA_019745615.1. GTDB lineage: Bacteria > Pseudomonadota > Gammaproteobacteria > Burkholderiales > Burkholderiaceae_C > Simplicispira. Next base: position 3,583 of record JAIESZ010000377.1, on the reverse strand, counting down.
TCGGCATGCTGGGCCGTCCCCATTTCACCGTGGCTACCGTGGTGGTGGGCGGCGGCACTGAAACTCAAGCCGTTTGATGCACGCGGCAAAATTTGGCAACCGTCTTTCTTAAGAAATGCTTTATGACCACCGTTACAGAATTAGAAACTATTAAATATGCAAATGACATCCGTGTTGATTCTTTGCAGGATGATATCTCGCCGTGGAATTATCTAATTCCCTATCGAAATGTTTTGTATTATACTTTTGATGCGTCTAATGGTAGTTACATTCAGGTAGAGAGCAGTACTTCAATCACAGCGTTCAATGCGACGCAAAAAAATGCAGCCAGAGAGATTATGGTTTATGTCCAAGGTCTGATTGGTGTAAATTTTGTCGAGGTGGCATCTGCATCTCAGGCGGATATTCACTTTGGCGCTACCAATATTCTTAGTGGAGTAAATGTAGCAGGTCAAAGCTCGACAGGATATGGCTACTCTTATAACGGTAGCAATGTACTTACAGCTGTTAGTGCTGAGTCTATTATTTGGCTAGATAATTACGAATTTTTTGCAGAAAATAATGCACCAGTGGCTGGTAGTGATGGCTACCAAGTACTTCTACATGAAATTGGTCATGCCCTAGGTTTGGGGCACCCATTTGATATGCCAAACACTTTGCCAGCAGTACAGGATAATACTGATAATACCGTTATGTCTTATACTTGGAATGATCCAGCAAAATATGCGTTTCAATCTTATGATTTGATGGCGTTAACTTGGATTTATGGTGATGATGGTTTGGCTGGTAGCTGGGGATACAATAGTCAGTTTGGTAACTCTCTCAACCCTGTAAGCAATGACACGTTAGCTCCCACAGTAGTTTCGTTCAGTCCAGTGGACGAAGCCACCAAGGTGGCAGTCAACACCAGCATTGTGGTCACTTTCAGCGAGGCCGTGCAGCGCGGCAGCGGTAGCATTGTGCTCAAAACGGCTGCTGGTGCCATAGTGGCCAGCTACGATGCTGCTGCCAGCAGCGCCATCTCTATCAACGGCAATGTGTTAACTCTACAACCAGGCATTACCTTGGCGCAAGGTGCGGCGTATCGGGTGGATTTTGCTGCAGGGTCTGTGAAAGATCTGGCCGGTAATTCCTATGGTGGCACTACCAGCTATAACTTCACTACACAGACCAACACGGCACCGGTGCTCAACACCCCGACAGCACTCCAGTTTACTGATACCAGCAGTAATGACATCTATCTTTTGGAGGTCAACGGACAATTTTCTGCGACTGATGCCGACGTAGGTACCACCCTGACCTATGGCTTGCGCAATGGTACCAGTAGTAATGGCAGTGTGGTGCAAACAGGTACCTTTGGCTCGCTAACGTTACAGCCTGCCACCGGGGTTTATACCTTTTTTCCTAATAATCAGGCGCTTCAGAAGGGAAAAGCTAATACCTCTGAAACATTTACTGTTACCGTAACGGATGGCATGGCTGTTACTGAGGGTTTATTAACCATTAATGTGGTGGGTAGCAATGATACGCCATCTTGGGTTCAGCCTTTGCCTGATTTAACGGTATCTGCTGGCAGTACCCTATCGTGGCAAATACCCAGTGCCACAGTAACCGATCGTGATGCCAATGACACCCTCAGCTATACGGCCAGCTTCGCCAGTGGCGCATTGTTTCCTGTATGGTTGCAGTTTAACCCCAGCAACCAAACTCTGTTTGGAACGCCCCCAGCGTCAGCGGTAGGGTTGTTGGAGTTGCGTATTACTGCTACGGATGGATCGGGCGCATCGGTTTCAGATGTGTTGGCAATTGATGTTCGCACGAGCAGCGTTGATACCCAAGCTCCTACCGTGTTGCAGTGGAGTCCCACAGATGGTGCCACCAATGTCGCCGTCGGCAGCAACATCACCCTAGGCTTTAGCGAAGCGGTGCAGCGCGGCAACGGCAATATTTTGCTCAAAACGGCAGCGGGTGTGGAGATCGAAAGCTTCGATGCCGCCAGCAGCAGCCGCATTACCCTCTCTGGCAGCACCCTGATCCTTGATCCCAGTGCTGATCTGTTGCCCGGCACTTCGTACCGGTTGGAGTTTGCTGCGGGTAGCATTAAAGACACGGCAGGCAATCTTTTTGCCGGTAGCACAGGCTACGACTTCACTACAGTGGCACAAAATCCGGCCACGCCTTCTAAACTCGATGAGTTTGTCGTGTTGCAGTACGCTTCAGCGGCGGTGCTGGGTGCGGGTACAGGTAACGATACTTACCTGATCTCCGGCAGTCTATTGCCCAGCGGTACCAGCCTGACTTTGACCGATACACAGGGCAACAATAGCATCCAGTTAGTGGTCGGCTTATCGATTGCTTCCAGCAAAGTAGCCAGCACTGCGCTGCAACTAACGCTCAATACTGGGGCGGTGATCAATGTGCTCGATGCTGACAAGTTTACTTACGATGTTGGGGGCAATTTGACGGCAGAACTCGATCATGTGGATGTCAGTTTTGCCAGCTTTGCCCAGAACACTCTGGGTGTAGTTGTGCCCACCACAGGAGTTGTCAGCGGTGGGCCGGTAGTGATTGGCAATGGTGCGACGGTGGTATCACCGCTGATTTTGGTAGGCACGGTATTGCCCGAAGTAGTAGGCAGCCCACTGGGCTGAATTTGCGCAGCGGGCAAAGTTCTATGATGCCTCTCTTGCCCCCATAAGCTACCCCGTATTGTGATTCTTCGCCACACTTTTATCCCCCACAACAACAACCGCCTGACGCACCTGTGCGGTCCGGCAGATGCCCACCTGCGCACCATCGAGGCGGCGTTGCAGGTCAGCATTGCCCACCGGCATGAGCAGTTCAAAATTGATGGCCTGAAGGCCCGCGCCACTCAAGCGCTAGAAATGCTCCAAGCCATCTATGAGATGGCCGACCGCCCCATCACCGAGGAATATCTGCAACTGATGCTGGCAGGCGATAGCGCCATGAACGAGGCCGCCAGCACGGCCCCCACCCTAAGTACCCGCCGTGCCGACCTGCGTGCGCGTACTCCCACCCAAGCGATGTACCTCGAAAACATCGCCAACCACGACATCACCTTTGGTATTGGGCCTGCGGGCACCGGCAAAACCTATCTAGCGGTGGCCTGTGCCGTGGATGCGCTAGAGCGCTCCAGCGTGCAGCGTATTGTGCTGACGCGCCCAGCGGTAGAGGCCGGCGAGCGGCTGGGCTTTTTGCCGGGCGATTTGGCACAAAAGGTAGACCCCTATCTGCGCCCGCTGTACGACGCCCTCTATGAACTGATGGGCTTTGACAAGGTGCAAAAAGCGTTTGAGCGCAATGCCTTGGAGATTGCGCCACTGGCCTTTATGCGCGGGCGCACACTCAACAATGCCTTTGTCATTCTGGACGAGGCGCAAAACACCACCCCAGAGCAGATGAAGATGTTCTTGACCCGCATTGGCTTTGGTGCCAAGGCGGTAGTCACGGGTGATGTGAGCCAGATTGACTTGCCCAAGGGTGCGATGAGCGGCCTGATTGATGCCGAGCGCGTGCTCAAGCGCGTCAAGGGCATTGCCGTGACCCGCTTTACCAGTGCGGA